>NZ_JBAMDC010000049.1:0-29067 GCF_036961605.1 Streptomyces sp. KLMMK | reverse complement strand
TCGGGCACCGCCTCAGCGGCCGCCGTCCTGGCCCGTTCCCGGCTGGGTGTGCCGTCCGGTGGTGCCACCGGTCTTGCCGGTGCCGGTGCCGCCCGGCTTGCTGTTCCCGCCGCCCTGCTTGTTGCCGCCGGTGCCGGGCTTGTTCCTGCCGCGCCCGCTGCCGCCCTTGCCGGCGTCGCCGCGCTCGCCGCCGCCGACCGCCACGGTGTCGAAGGTCGGGGCCTCCTTGCCCTCCAGGGCACCCGCCATCGCGTCACGCCAGATCGGGCCGGGGGTGTCGCCGCCGTAGACCTTGTCGTGGTACTGGCCGCCGATGGTGATGTTCTCCATCTCGACGTCCTTGCCCGGGCCGCCGACCCAGACCGCCCCGGCCATGTTGGGCGTGTAGCCGACGAACCACGCGGCCTTGCGGCCGTCCGTCGTACCGGTCTTGCCCGCGCTGTCGCGCCCGTCCAGACCGGCCTCCTTGCCTGTACCGTCCTCGACGACGCCCTTGAGGAGCGTGTTGACCGTGTCGGCGGTCTGCTCGGACATGGCGCGCGAGCACTTGCTCTTCGGGACCGGCAGGCTCTTGCCGTTCGGGCCGGTGGCCGCGTTGATCAGGACGGGCGTGCAGTACGTGCCGCCGTTGGCGAAGGCCGCGTAGGCGGCGGCCATGGTGAGCGGGGACATGCCCTGCGTGCCGAGCGCGATCGACGGCACCTGGTCCATGTCGGCGCCGGAGGCCGGCTTGAGGCCGAGCTTCGCGGCCATCTTCGTCACCGGGCAGGTGCCGATGTCACCGATCATCTGGATGAAGTAGGTGTTGACCGACTTGGCGGTCGCCTCCCGCATCCCGTACGGGCCGACCTCGCTGCGGTTCTCGTTGCTGACGGTCTCGCCGCCGCCGTTCTTCCACGTGCCGTTGCACGTGTCCACGGTGTCCGGGTAGGGCATCTGGTAGGGCGACGAGTACGACTTGTTGGGCGAGATGCCCTCTTCCAGGGCCGCCGCCGCGAGGATCGGCTTGAAGGTGGAGCCGGTCTGGAAGCCGAAGTTCGACCCGCCCCGGTTCTTGTCGGCCGAGAGGTTGATCTGCGTCTGGTGGTCACCGAAGCCGTACGGGCGCGACTGGCCCATGCCGAGCACCTTGCCGGTGCCGGGCTGCACGATCGAGATCGCGGTGGCCACCGGGTCGGACTGGTAGACGTGGTCGGTGATCGACTTCTGGACGGACTTCTGCGTCTGCGGGTCGAGGGTGGTGCGGATCGTCATGCCGCCCTCGTTCCAGCGCTTGGCCCGCGCCTCCTTGGTCTTGCCGAAGGCCGGGTCCTTGAGGAAGACCTCGCGGACGTAGTCGCAGAAGAAGCCGGCGCCGTTCACGGCGGTGATGCAGCCGCTCTTGGGCCGGGTGACCTTGAGCTTGAGGGGCTCGGCCTTGGCGGCCGCGGCCTCCTGCGGGGTCACGACCTTGAGCTCGGCCATGCGCTGCAGCACGGTGTTGCGGCGCTTGGTCGCCTCGTTCGGGGCGTTGACGGGGTCGTAGCGGCTCGGCGACTGCACGATGCCGGCCAGCATCGCCGACTCGGCCAGGGTGAGGTCCTTCGCCCGCTTGCTGAAGTAGCGCTGGGAGGCGGCTTCGACGCCGTAGGACTGCTGCCCGAAGAAGGTGATGTTCAGGTAGTTGTTGAGGATCCGGTCCTTGCCGAGCTCCTTCTCCACCTGGATGGCGTACTTCAGCTCCTTGACCTTGCGGCCGAGGGTCTGCTGGGTGGCCACGGCGACCTTGTCGGGGTCGTCGCCGGCCTCCTCCACGAAGATGTTCTTGATGTACTGCTGGGTGAGCGTGGAGGCGCCCTCGGAGACGCCGCCCGACTGCGCGTTCTTGTTGAGCGCCCGGAGCACGCCCTTGAGGTCGATCGCGCCGTGCTCGTAGAACCGCGCGTCCTCGATGGCGACGATCGCCTTCCGCATGTACGGGGAGATCTCGTTCAGCGGTACGACCGTACGGTCTCTGGAGTAGACCTTGGCGATTTCACCGCCCTCGGAGTCCAGGATTGTGGTGCGCTGGCTGAGCGGTGGGGTCTTCATACTGGCCGGGATCTCGTCGAACCCCTCGACCGACTCCTTGGCCACTAGGCCGAATGCCCCGACGGCAGGCAGGGCCAGGCCCGCCAGAACCGCTCCGGAGAGCACGCTGACACCGAGGAATTTGGCGGCCATCCGGGTCCTGTTGGACCCCTCGCCCGAGCGCTTCTTACCCATGGAGGGAAGCCTACGTTCTCATTCGGCGGACAGACGCCCGTGTGTTCGCCTACGCTGTTTCACGCCAGTCACTGCGGTGTGATTCAGCATCATCTCCACTCTCACTCTTGTGGGTGATGAGAGGTGTCCGTATTGCCGTCGGTGTCACCCTCTGGGTTATGTGACCCGGGTGACCTGCCCCGATATGACGAGTTAGTCGGTAATGTCGTCCGCTCACTCCGTTGGGTGATCTGCCGCGTACGCATAGTCCGTTCGGGCCATCCAAGATTGGGCCCGAAGGGGGTGTTGCCCCCTGCCCGCCTTCCGTAACGTCCTCAACTGGCAACGGTGAATATGCCGCTGCCGCCGTGGGGGAGCCCCGATTCGGGAGAGGACGGCGCCAGCATGGGCTGGGTAACCGACTGGAGTGCGCAGGCAGCCTGCCGCACTACCGATCCGGATGAACTATTCGTTCAGGGCGCTGCACAGAACAGGGCCAAGGCGGTATGCACCGGATGCCCGGTGCGCACGGAGTGTCTGGCGGATGCGCTGGACAACCGCGTCGAGTTCGGCGTGTGGGGCGGGATGACCGAGCGCGAGCGCAGGGCGCTGCTGCGGCGCAGGCCGACGGTCACCTCCTGGCGCAGGCTCCTGGAGACAGCCCGTACGGAATACGAGCGCGGGGCGGGAATCCTGACCCTCGGCGACGACGAGTACGGCGACTACGCCGCCGTCGGGTAGGCCCCGGTCGGCCGGCGGGCCTTTCCGCAGGCGTAGGGCATCCGCAGCCCGCAGGTGCGGGGCATCCGCAGCGCTCGGCTCACTCCACGTCGATGGTGCTCACTTCGGCGCCCGACGGGCCCGTAGAGGGGCTCTCGGAGGCATCCACGGAGGCGGTGGCGGCAGGCTGGACGGCGAGGCGCTCGCCGATCTCGCGCAGCCCCGCAAGGTCGTGCACATCACCGGGCAGGGCGGCCACTTCCGCCACCGCGACCTCCGGGTGCAGAGCGGTGAAGCGATCACGCGTGCGTCGCTCGCGGGCGAGCACCTGCATGCGCTCGGCGTGCAGCCGCAGCAGACCGGCCGCGGTCCTCGAAGCATCGTCGGCCGCTGAAGCCGCTGAAGCCGCTGAAGCTACTGAGACCGCTGAAGCTGCTGAGGTTGTGTTCGGATCTGTGCCCGGATCCGTGTCCGGATCTCCTGAGGATGCCGGCTGGGGGAGGCCGCTCTCGGGAGGGGACGGGACCGTGGGAGCGCCGGTTCCTGCGACGCGGGCGGTACGTGAGCCAGCTTGCCCGCTCTCACGATCCACAATGCCGCCGTCGGCAAGATTTTCCGATGTTCCTTCCGCGGTCGCGTTCGGGGTCGGCTCCGGCGCCTTCGCGGGCCGCTCCGGGAGCCCTTCCGCCAGGGCCTCGGCCGCGGCGAGCGCCCGGTCCGCCGGGAGCTGATCAGCCGCACTGCCGTGCACCCGATTGAGGACGAGCCCCGCCAGCGGCATCCGTTCCGCGGCCAGCCGCTCCACGAAGTACGCCGCCTCGCGCAGCGCGTCCCGCTCCGGCGCCGCGACGACCAGGAAGGCCGTACCGGGGGCCTGCAGCAGCCGGTACGTGGCATCCGCGCGCGTGCGGAAGCCGCCGAACATGGTGTCCATGGCCGCCACGAACGTCTGGACGTCCCGCAGGAGCTGGGCCCCCATCAGCTTGTTCAGCGGCCCGCTCATCACGGACATGCCGACGCCCAGGAACTTCATCCCGGCCCGCCCGCCGAGCTTCGCCGGAGCGACCAGCAGCTTGATGAGCTTGCCGTCCAGGAACGACCCGAGGCGCCCGGGAGCGTCCAGGAAGTCGAGCGCGGAGCGGCTCGGCGGGGTGTCCACGACGATGAGGTCCCACTCGTCGCGGGAGCGCAGCTGGCCGAGCTTCTCCATGGCCATGTACTCCTGCGTGCCCGCGAAGCCGGCCGACAGGGACTGGTAGAAGGGGTTCTCGAGGATCGCCCGGGCGCGCTCCTTGTCGGAGTGGGCCTCCACGATCTCGTCGAAGGTCCGCTTCATGTCGAGCATCATGGCGTGCAGCTCGCCGCCGGCGGACGTGTCGATGCCGGGCACCCGGCGGGGCACGTTGTCGAGCTCCTCGATGCCCATCGACTGCGCCAGCCTGCGCGCCGGGTCGATCGTCAGGACGACGACCTTCCGGCCGCGCTCCGCCGCTCGCAGGCCGATGGCCGCCGCAGTGGTCGTCTTGCCGACGCCGCCGGAGCCGCAGCACACGACGATGCGCGTGCGGGGATCGTCCAGGACGGGGTCGACGGCGAGGACGGACGCGGCGTCGAGGCCCTTGCGCTGGGCCGGCACCTGGGCTGTTGTCAACGGGGCTGTCAACGGGCCACTCCTTGCTTCCGCAGTTCGCGCGCCATGCGGTACAGCCCCGCCAGGTCAACGCCGTCGCCGAGCAGATCCAGTTCGTACGTGGGGAGGCCGAGCTCCGCTATGCCGGCGCGCCCGCGGTGCTCCAGGGCGAGCCGTTCGATGTGCTCGCGGGCCTCGGCCAGCAGGGGATCCACGAGCTGCTCGGCGAGGCCGGGGTTGCGCGCGCCGCCGAAGCCGGTGCGCTCCAGGGAGTGCGACAGGGCCTGCGCCACGGCGGCCCGCTGACCGTTCGCGGCGGCCTCGACGGCCGAGGCGTCCAGGATCTCCGGCCGCACCATGTTGATGACGACGCCGCCCACGGGGAGGCCCGCAGCGCGGAGCTCGGCGATGCCGTCGCACGTCTCCTGGACGGGCATCTCCTCCAGCAGCGTCACGAAGTGCACCGCCGTCTCGGGCGACTTGAGCACCCGCATGACGGCCTGCGCCTGGTTGTGGATCGGGCCGATCCGGGCGAGGCCGGCCACCTCGTCGTTCACGTTGAGGAAGCGGGTGATGCGGCCGGTGGGCGGGGCGTCCATGACGACGTGGTCGTAGACGAAGCGGCCCGTGCGGTCCTTGCGGCGCACCGCCTCGCAGGCCTTGCCGGTGAGCAGGACATCGCGCAGCCCGGGCGCGATGGTTGTCGCAAAATCGATGGCGCCGAGCTTCCGCAGCGCCCGGCCGGCGCTGCCGAGCTTGTAGAACATCTGGAGGTAGTCGAGGAGGGCCCGCTCGGCATCGATGGCCAGGGCGAACACCTCGCCCCCGCCCGGCGCCACCGCGATCTTGCGTTCCTCGTAGGGCAGCGCTTCCGTCTCGAACAGCTGGGCAATGCCCTGCCGGCCTTCCACCTCCACCAGGAGAGTGCGTTTGCCCTCGGCGGCGAGGGCAAGCGCGAGTGCCGCGGCGACCGTGGTCTTGCCGGTTCCGCCCTTGCCGCTGACGACATGGAGCCTGCTCATGATTCGGAGCCTAATTCCTTTCCGGCGGCCTTGTGGCGGCAGGTGGCGACATGAGGCTGTTCGAACGGTGAGGGCGCGCCGGCGCCCGGCCGCGCCCGCATGGACGACGCTGCGGACGGCCCCGGCCGGGGCTGTCGGTGCGAGGCATTACAGTCGGCCCTATGACCAAATGGGAATACGCCACCGTGCCGCTGCTCGTGCACGCGACCAAGCAGATCCTGGACACCTGGGGCGAGGACGGCTGGGAGCTCGTCCAGGTCGTGCCGGGGCCGAACAACCCCGAGCAGCTGGTGGCCTACCTCAAGCGGCCGAAGCCGTGAGCGCCGTCGAGAGCCGGCTCGCCGAGCTCGGCCTGAACCTGCCGGACGTCGTGCCGCCGATCGCTGCCTACCAGCCGGCCGTGCGGTCCGGTTCGTACGTGTACACGGCGGGTCAGCTGCCCATGGTCAAGGGATCCATCCCCGTGACGGGCAAGGTCGGCGCCGAGGTCAGCGCCGAGCAGGCCAAGGAGCTCGCGGCGACCTGCGCGCTCAACGGCCTGGCCGCCGTCAAGTCGGTCATCGGTGACCTGGACCGGATCGTGCGCGTGGTGAAGGTCGTCGGCTTCGTCGCCTCCGCCCCCGACTTCACCGCCCAGCCGGGTGTCCTCAACGGCGCCAGCGAGCTGCTCGGCGAGGTGCTCGGCGAGAAGGGCGTGCACGCCCGCTCCGCCGTCGGTGTCGCGGTGCTGCCGCTGGACGCGCCGGTCGAGGTCGAGTTCGTGGTCGAGGTCCGGGACTGATCCGGGACTGATCCGGGGGCGGTCCGGGGCCGACTGCCGAGCGGGCCGGCGGCCGGGCAGCGACCGGACCCGGTCCAGGCACCGCCCGGACGCCCCGGCCCGCTGCGGGCCCCGTCCCCTCGAACATCCGCGCGCGAGCGCATAGCATCCGGCCATGTCGACTTCGAACGGCCAGTGGTACCCGCCGGAGTGGCCGGACCGGATCAGAGCGCTCACGCGCGGGGAGCTCCACCCCGTGAGCCCCCGCCGCGCCGCGACCGTCCTGCTGCTGCGCGACGGAGCCGACGGCCCCGCCGTCCACATGCTGCGCAGACGCGCCTCCATGGCCTTCGCCGGAGGCGCGTACGCGTATCCGGGCGGCTCCGTCGACCCGCGCGACGAGCGGGACGTGCCCTGGGCCGGACCGGCCCCCGAGCAGTGGGCCCGGAGCCTGGGCGTCGACGCCGCCTCGGCCCAGGCCATCGTGTGCGCCGCGGTCCGGGAGACCTTCGAGGAGGCCGGGGTGCTGCTCGCCGGGCCCACCCCCGGCACGGTCGTGGCGGACACCACGGGCCCCGAGTGGGAGGCCGGGAGGGCCGCCCTCGTCAGCCGTGAGCTGTCGTTCGCCGACTTTCTGGTACAGCGCGGCCTGCTGCTGCGCAGCGACCTCCTGGGCGGATGGGCGCGCTGGATTACGCCCGAGTTCGAACCGCGCCGCTACGACACCTGGTTCTTCGTCGCCGTGCTCCCCGAGGGGCAGCGCACCCGCAACGCCTCCACGGAGGCGGACCGTACGGTGTGGATCCGCCCCGCCGACGCGGCCGACGGCTTCGACCGCGGCGAGCTGCTGATGATGCCGCCCACCATCTCCACGCTGCGCGAACTGCTCCCGTACGGCAGCGCCGGCGAAGCGCTGACCGCCGCGCGTGACAGGGATCTCACCCCCGTCCTGGCCCGGGCGCGGCTCGACGGGGAGGAGATCGTGCTGAGCTGGCCCGGACACGACGAATTCACCCGGCGCGTCGCCGGCAAACCCTCGGGACCTTCGGAGGCCGACCGATGACATCCGCGACCGAACTCCCCGGCCGCCCGCGCACAGGGGCCATCGGCGGCCCCGCGACCGCCCGTGCGACCTGCGTCCTCGCGCCCAACCCCTCCGCCATGACGCTCGACGGCACCAACACCTGGATCGTCGCCGAACCGGACTCCGACCTTGCCGTCGTCATCGACCCCGGGCCGCTGGACGACACCCACCTGCAGGCCGTCATCTCGACCGCGGAGGCCGCGGGGAAGCGCGTGGCCCTCACCCTGCTGACCCACGGCCACCCCGACCACTACGACGGCGCCGCGCGCTTCGCCGAGCTGACCGGCACCCGCGTGCGCGCGCTGGACCCGGCGCTGCGCCTGGGCGGCGAGGGCCTCGGCATCGGTGACGTGGTCACCACCGGCGGCCTGGAGCTGCACGTGCTCTCCACGCCCGGCCACACCGCCGACTCGCTGTGCTTCCACCTGCCCGCCGACCGGGCGCTGTTCACCGGCGACACGGTCCTGGGCCGCGGCACGACGGTCGTAGCCCATCCCGAGGGCCGGCTCGGCGACTACCTCGACTCCCTGCGCCGGCTGCGCGCGCTCACCGTGGAGGAGGACATCCGGACGATCCTTCCCGGGCACGGCCCGGTCCTCGACGACGCGCGCGGTGCCATCGACTTCTATCTCGTGCACCGGGCGAAGCGGCTGGCCCAGGTGGAGACCGCCGTGGAGAACGGCTACCGCTCGGCCGCGGAGGTGGTCGCCCATGTCTACGCGGACGTCGACCGCTCGCTGTGGCCGGCCGCGGAGCTGTCCGTACGGGCGCAGCTGGAGTACCTGGGGGAGCACGGGCTGATCCCGTGAGCGGCGCTCCGCGTGGCCGCCGCTGCCCCGCTTCGCCGTTGCCGTCCTGTGAGCACATGACGAGCGTCTGACTCAGGACCAGGGCATGCCGAAGGCCCCTGCCGTCACCGGCAGGGGCCTTCCGAGCTTGTGGGCGCGCTGAAGGGCGCTCCCGTCATGCCGTGCGCCCGGGGCGTGCGGCGTGCACGCCCCGCACGGTTTGCGTCAGCGGGAGCGCTTCGCGAGCCGCTCCACGTCGAGGAGGATCACCGCGCGGGCCTCCAGACGCAGCCAGCCGCGGCCGGCGAAGTCGGCGAGCGCCTTGTTGACCGTCTCGCGGGAGGCGCCGACGAGCTGGGCCAGCTCCTCCTGGGTGAGGTCGTGCACCACGTGGATGCCTTCCTCGGACTGCACGCCGAAGCGGCGCGACAGGTCCAGCAGGGCCTTGGCGACGCGGCCGGGGACGTCCGAGAAGACGAGGTCCGACATCGAGTCGTTGGTGCGGCGCAGCCGGCGGGCGACGGCGCGCAGCAGTGCGGTGGCCACCTCCGGGCGGGCGTTGAGCCAGGGCTGGAGGTCGCCGTGGCCGAGGCCGAGCAGCTTGACCTCGGTGAGGGCGGTGGCGGTGGCGGTGCGCGGCCCGGGGTCGAAGAGCGACAGCTCCCCGATGAGCTCACCGGGGCCCAGGACGGCCAGCATGTTCTCGCGGCCGTCGGGGGAGGTGCGGTGGAGCTTCACCTTGCCCTCGGTCACCACGTAGAGGCGGTCGCCGGGATCCCCTTCGTGGAACAGGGCGTCGCCCCTCGCGAGGGTGGCCTCGCCCATGGAGGCGCGCAGCTCAGCGGCCTGCTCGTCATCGAGCGCCGCGAAAAGCGGGGCGCGCCGCAGAACGTCGTCCACGAGTTCTCTCCTTGTCGACATGCACAGAGGACCGTGGTCCCCATGATGCCCGTCGGTAAAACTGTGTGATCAAACACAAGTGTCGCGCATCGTCGCCCGAAGCCCTACGGCAGGGGTCCGATTGGGCTGTGGTTTTCCTGCGTGAGGGCCGGATGTCAGTGGTGGGGCTTAGTCTGGCCGGGTGTCCAATACGCCGGTGAGAGCACAGGGCAAGGGGGCTGGAAGGGTGACTCCGCCTCGTAATTCCGCTGTGGGCGAACGCGCGCCCAAGGGAGCGGCGAAAGTCGCAAGCAAGGACAAAAAGGAAAGCGGAAGTGCATCTTCCGAATCTTTCCCATCTGCCGCAAAGCCGCCGAAGCCGGTCACCAAGGCTTCGGCGAAGCCGGAATCCCGCACCGCTCTCGTCCGCCGCGCCCGCCGCATCAACCGCGAGCTCGCCGAGGTCTATCCCTACGCCCACCCCGAGCTCGACTTCGAGAATCCCTTCGAGCTCCTGGTCGCCACGGTCCTCTCCGCCCAGACGACGGACCTGCGCGTCAACCAGACCACTCCGGCCCTCTTCGCCGCCTACCCCACGCCGGAGGACATGGCCGCCGCCGACCCCGAGGCGCTGGAGCAGCTCATCCGGCCCACGGGCTTCTTCCGCGCCAAGGCCAAGTCGCTCATCGGCCTGTCCGCCGCCCTCCGCGACCGCTTCGGCGGAGAGGTGCCCGGCCGTATAGAGGACCTCGTCAGCCTCCCCGGCGTCGGCCGCAAGACCGCCCACGTCGTCCTCGGCAATGCCTTCGGCAGGCCCGGAATCACTGTGGACACCCACTTCGGGCGGCTCGTGCGGCGCTGGAAGTGGACCGACGCCACCGACCCGGAGAAGGTCGAGGCGGAGATCTGCGCGCTCTTCCCCAAGAGCGAGTGGACCATGCTCTCGCACCGCGTCATCTTCCACGGCCGGCGCATCTGCCACTCCCGCCGGCCGGCCTGCGGTGCCTGCCCGATCGCTCCGCTCTGCCCCTCGTACGGGGAGGGCGAGACGGATCCCGAGAAGGCCAGCAAGCTCCTGAAGTACGAGAAGGGCGGCAAGCCCGGTCAGCGGCTCAAGCCCCCGCCCGACTACCCGGGCCTGCCGGCCCCTCCGCTGGGAGGCGACGCATGACGAGCACGTACGGCCGAGGAGCCACGGTCACCGCCGAGGGGCTGCCCGGGTGGCTGGAGCCCGTGGCGCGCGCTTCGGAGACGATCGAGCCCCATCAGCTCAGCCGCTTCCTGCCGCCGGAGACCGGCGGTCGGCAGTCCGCCGTGCTCGTCCTCTTCGGCGACGGCCCCAAGGGCCCGGAGCTGCTCCTCCTGGAGCGGGCCGGCACGCTGCGCTCGCACGCCGGGCAGCCGTCGTTCCCCGGCGGCGCCCTCGACCCGGAGGACGGCGACCCGGCCTCCGGCGGGCTGGTGCGCGCCGCCCTGCGCGAGGCGGAGGAGGAGACCGGCCTCGACCCCTCGGGGGTCCAGATCTTCGGCGTCCTGCCCCAGCTGTACATCCCGGTGAGCGGCTTCGTCGTCACCCCCGTCCTCGGCTGGTGGCGCGAGCCGACCCCGGTCAAGCCGGTCGACAAGGCCGAGACGGCCCGGGTCTTCACCGTCCCGGTGGCCCACCTGACCGATCCGGAGAACAGGGCCACCGCGATACACCCGAGCGGTCACACCGGCCCGGCCTTCCTGGTCGAGGACGCCCTCGTGTGGGGCTTCACCGCAGGCGTGATCGACCGGATCCTGCACTACGCCGACTGGGAGCTCCCCTGGGACCGCGAACGGCAGGTCCCGCTGGACTGGCGTTCCTGACGGGCATGAGACGGTGATCCCGGCCCCCGCCGTCCCCCGGGCCGGCGACACCGCAGACGACATCATTGCGAGGCATACCCGGTGAACGTGCTGGACATCGTGCTGCTGATCGCCGCCGTGTGGTTCGCCGTCGTCGGCTACCGCCAGGGCTTCGTGGTCGGTGTGCTGTCGGTGATCGGGTTCCTGGGCGGCGGCCTCGTGGCGGTCTATCTGCTGCCCGTCATCTGGGACAGCGCCACCGGCGAGGCCACCCCGGGCACCGCCGCCGCCATAGCGGCCGTCGTCATCGTCATCGTGTGCGCCTCCGTCGGCCAGGCCGCCACCACCCACCTGGGCAACAAGCTCCGCCGCCACATCACCTGGTCCCCGGCCCGCGCCCTGGACGCCACGGGCGGCGCGCTCGTCAACGTCCTGGCGATGCTGCTGGTGGCCTGGCTGATCGGCTCCGCCCTCGCCGGCACCTCCCTGCCGACGCTCGGCAAGGAGGTCCGCAACTCCAAGGTGCTGCTCGGCGTCGCCCGGGTGGTGCCCCCGCAGGCCAACACCTGGTTCGCGGACTTCAGCACCGTCCTCGCGCAGAACGGTTTCCCGCAGGTCTTCGCGCCCTTCTCCACCGAGCCGATCACCAACGTGCCCGCCCCCGACCCCGCGCTCGCGGGCAGCCCCGTCGCCACGGAGGCCCAGCGCAGCATCGTCAAGGTCGTCGGCACCGCACCCAGCTGCGGCAAGGTCCTGGAGGGCACCGGCTTCGTCTTCGCCCCGCAGCGCGTGATGACCAACGCCCACGTCGTCGGCGGCGTCGACGAGCCGACCGTCCAGGTCGGCGGCCAGGGCCGGCAGTACGAGGCGAAGGTCGTCCTCTACGACTGGAAGCGCGACATCGCCGTGCTGGACGTGCCGGATCTGGAAGCGCCCGAGCTGCGGTTCGCGGAGGCCGATGCCGAGAGCGGCAAGGGCGCCATCGTGGCCGGCTTCCCGGAGAACGGCTCCTACGACGTGCGCGCCGCGCGCGTCCGCAGCCGCGTCCAGGCGAACGGCCCGGACATCTACCGCCGCGGCAACGTCCGCCGCGATGTGTACTCGCTCTACACGATCGTCCGTCAGGGCAACTCCGGCGGCCCTCTGCTCACGCCGGACGGCCGGGTCTACGGGGTGGTCTTCGCCAAGTCCCTCGACGACGCCGAGACCGGCTACGCCCTCACGGCGGACGAGGTGCGCGGCGACGCCACCACCGGGCGCCGGGCGACCGAGCGGGTCAACACCCAGGGCTGCGCCCTCTGAGCCCCTCCTGAGGGCCCTCGGGGAGTCCGCTCCGGGAGCTTGCTGGGGCCGGCCGCCCGGGGCCACGCGCACCGGCCGGGCGAGGTGCACCGGCCGGCCGGTCAGCGGCTGCGCAGCCGACGGACGTGCGGTCAGCGGCTGCGCGGGTGATGGCGAAGCCGCGCCGACACCCAGCGGGCGCGGCGGCGGATGATGCGCGGAATGCCGATGCGCGGATCGTGCCCGGCGGACGGCCGGTGCTCACCCCTCCCGGCCCTCTCCGGCAGCTCGCTCACGATCAGCGCGGCGTCGCCCTCGGCGCCCCGCTCCTGAGTCACGTCACGGTAGTCGTGCGTCCAGCCCATACCGTGCTCTGTGCCCGGGCCGAAAGGTCGGTAATCGCCCGGGGGTCCCCCAGTTGGCCTATGCGTCGGGCAATTGGCCGTTCGAAGAACGGACGTTCCTGCCCGCTGTGCGGTGCGGGAGGTGTGCCGGAGCGGCCCGTCACCTGCCCGGAACCGGCTCGGCCGGAGGCCTTCCGGCCACCGCTACCGGTCCGGCTCGGGGTCCTTGAGCCAGTTCACGAGCTCCGTCGAGAACGCCACCGGATCCTCCTCGTGGGGGAAGTGGCCCAGTCCGTCGAACAGCCGCCAGCGGTACGGCGCCTCCACGTACTCCCCGGAGCCCGCGGCGCTGCGCGTACGCATCACCGGATCGAGGGAACCGTGCAGGTGCAGCGTGGGCACCCGTACGGGCCGCTTCATGCGCCGGTTGAACTGGATGCCGTCCGGCCGCGCCATCGACCGCACCATCCAGCGGTACGGCTCGATCGAGCAGTGCGCCGTCGACGGGATCGTCATCGCCCGCCGGTAGGTGTCCACGGCCTCGTCCTCCGGCTGACGCGGCCCCGACCACTCCCGCATCAGACGCCCCACCAGTGCCGCGTCGTCGGCGACCAGCCGCCGCTCCGGGATCCACGGCCGCTGGAAGCCCCAGATGTGGCTGCCGGCCGAGCTCTGCTTGGGGTCGGCGAGCATCGCCGAGCGCCAGCGGCGCGGGTGCGGCATGGAGGAGACCGCGAGCCTGCGGACCAGCTTGGGCCGCATCACGGCCGCCGTCCACGCCAGGTAGCCGCCGAGGTCGTGGCCGACCAGCGCGGCGTCCGGCTCGCCCAGGGAGCGGATCACGCCCGTGATGTCGAGGGCGAGGTTGGCCGGGTCGTAACCCCGCGGCGTACGGTCGCTGCCGCCCACCCCGCGCAGGTCCATGGCCACGGCCCGGAACCCCGCCTCGGCGAGCACGGGCAGCTGGTGGCGCCACGTCCACCAGAACTGCGGGAAGCCGTGCAGCAGCAGGACCAGCGGCCCGTCGCCCATCTCGGCGATGTGGAACCGCGCGCCGTTCGCCGCGACGTCCCGGTGGACCCAGGGCCCCTCGGGACGTACGACCGACGCGGCGGAACCCCCCGGAACGCCCGTCGGAACCGGCCCCGGCAGGGCCGGGCCCGCCGGGCCCGCCGGGGAGACCGGGGAATCGGGATCGGGCGACGCGGTCGCTGCGGGGGTTTCGGGCACCGTCATACGGTCGAGCGTGTCACAGATGCGTCGGCGGGGCTCGTGTCGGTGAGCGGACGCGGGTGCGGTTTGACGGTGCCCAGCACCGCGGCCGTCTGCTTCGCCGAGGCGATGCTCTTCTCGGGCTTGCTCACCTTCTTGAACTTGGCCACCGCCAGCAGTCCGAGCAGCGCCGCGATCAGCAGGAACGCACCGCCGACGATCAGGAACGACCAGGCGAGCCCGAGGCCCAGGTTGTGGATGCCGTACGCGGCCGCGAAGCTGAGCACGGGCAGCGAGAAGAGGGCGAGCGTTCCGGCCGCGCCGATCGCGCCACCGCCGATGCCGACCCGCTTGACGTCCTGCCGCAGCTCGGCCTTGGCCAGTGCGATCTCGTCGTGCACCAGTGCGGACAGCTCGGTGGTGGCCGTAGCCACCAGCTGGCCGAGAGTGCGGTTCGCACCGTTCGCACCGTCGTCGGCTGCGCTCATCGGCTGCTCCCTCATCTTCGTCGCCACGTCATCCGCGGGCTTTCGGCGGATGTAAAGACTCTCAGATCATGCCGGACCATCGTCACGGGTGGTGTGCCCGGAGGCGACTTCGGCCAGCCTGCGGTGCTCGGCGGCCCTCGCCTCCAGGATCGCCGCCATCCGCAGGTGGTAGGCCGGGTTGTCCTGCTCGTAGATGTCGGGGATGCCGTCCTGGTCGTCGTCGCGGTCCTCGTCCGCGCACAGCTTCCTGTACTTGTTGTCGCGCAGCTTGAGCAGGACGCTCGCCACGACCGCGGCGATCAGCGACCCGACGAGCACGGCCGCCTTGACCTCGTCGGTCAGGACGGGGTCCGTGGCGAAGGCCAGCTCGCCGATCAGCAGCGAGACCGTGAAGCCGATGCCCGCGAGCGAGGCGACGGCCAGCACGTCGGGCCACTTCAGGTCCGGGTTGAGCTCGGCCCGGGTGAAGCGGGCCGCGAGCCACGTCCCGCCGAAGACGCCGACCGCCTTGCCGACCACCAGACCGAGGACGACACCCAGCGTTTCGGGCTTGGTGAAGACGTCCGACAGCGCGCCGCCGGAGACCACCACACCCGCCGAGAACAGCGCGAAGAGCGGCACCGCCAGCCCCGCCGAGAGCGGGCGCACGACGTGCTCGATGTGCTCGCCGGGGGAGTGCCGCTCGCCCTCGTGCCGGTGGCAGCGCAGCATCAGCCCCATGGCCACGCCCGCGATGGTCGCGTGGACGCCGCTGTTGTACATCAGGGCCCAGTTGACGACCGCCAGCGGCACGTAGACGTACCAGCCGCGGACGCCCTTGCGCAGCAGGAGCCAGAAGACGACCAGGCCCAGCACGGCGCCGCCGAGGGCCGCGAAGTTCAGGCCCGAGGTGAAGAAGACCGCGATGATCAGGATCGCGAACAGGTCGTCGACGACGGCGAGGGTGAGCAGGAACGCGCGCAGCGCCGAGGGCAGCGCCGTGCCGATGACGGCCAGGACGGCCAGTGCGAAGGCGATGTCGGTGGCGGTGGGCACCGCCCAGCCTGCTGTAGAACCGTTTCCGCTGGTGGCGACCGTGAAATAGACGAGCGCGGGCATGGCCATACCGCAGATCGCGGCGACGACGGGCAGCACCGCAGCCTTGGGGTCGCGCAGCTCGCCGGCAACCAGCTCGCGCTTGAGCTCGATGCCCGCGACGAAGAAGAAGACGGCCAGCAGACCGTCGGCCGCCCAGTGCTGGACGGACAGGTTCAGCCCCAGCGAGCCCGGACCGAAGTGGAAGTCGCGCACGGTCTCGTAGCTGCCGCGTAGCGGGGTGTTCGCCCAGATCAGCGCGGCGACGGCGGCGACGAGCAGGAGCACGCCGCCCACGGTCTCGGTGCGCAGGGCGTCGGCGAGGAAGTTCCGCTCCGGCAGCGGCAACCGGCCGAGGAATACGGAACGGCGGTTCTTGGGCGCGGCCACGGCGGGGGACCTCCAGGGTCGTCGGGTACACGTGTGCTGTGTGCCGACCAGACTTCCCGGCGCGCCTCTGATTCTTGTCGCATTTTTTACGCGACCACTCCTTACCTTAACCGGAACGAGTGACTCGAAACGAGCGAAAGGGCGCCCGGCCGCTGCCGGGCGCCCTTCCGGGGAGTCACTGCTCCTCCGGTCAGTCCTCGCTGGAGGCGGCGGGAAGCTGGGACTGGATGAGGTCCATGACCGAGGAGTCGGTCAGGGTGGTGACGTCGCCGAGGGTGCGGTTCTCCGCAACGTCGCGCAGGAGCCGGCGCATGATCTTGCCCGAGCGGGTCTTGGGCAGCTCGGCGACCGGGAGGATCCGCTTGGGCTTGGCGATGGGGCCGAGCTGCTTGGCGACGTGCGCCCGAAGCTCCTCGACCAGCCCTTCCTCACCGGCGTCGGCCCCGCCGCGCAGGATGACGAAGGCGCAGATCGCCTGGGTGGTCTGCGGGTCCGTCGCGCCGACGACGGCCGCCTCGGCGACCTTCGGGTGCGAGACGAGGGCGGACTCGACCTCGGTGGTGGAGATGTTGTGGCCGGAGACGAGCATGACGTCGTCCACGCGGCCGAGCAGCCAGATGTCGCCGTCGTCGTCCTTCTTGGCGCCGTCGCCCGCGAAGTACTTGCCCTCGAAGCGGGACCAGTAGGTGTCGAGGTAGCGCTGGTCGTCGCCCCAGATGGTGCGGAGCATCGAGGGCCACGGCTCGGTGAGGACGAGGTAGCCGCCGTGGCCGTCGGGCACCTCGTGGGCCTCGTCGTCGACGACGGTGGCGGCGATGCCGGGGAGGGGGACCTGTGCCGAGCCCGGCTTGGTGTCGGTGACGCCCGGCAGCGGGCTGATCATGATGCTGCCGGTCTCCGTCTGCCACCAGGTGTCGACCACCGGGGTGCGGTCGGCGCCGATGTGCTTGCGGTACCAGACCCAGGCCTCGGGGTTGATGGGCTCGCCGACCGAGCCGAGGACGCGCAGGCTGGACAGGTCGAACTTGGCCGGGATGTCGTCGCCCCACTTCATGGCGGCGCGGATCGCGGTCGGCGCGGTGTAGAGGATCGTGACGCCGTACTTCTGGACGATCTCCCACCAGCGGCCCTGGTGCGGGCTGTCGGGCGTGCCCTCGTAGAGGACTTCGGTGGCGCCGTTGCTGAGGGGGCCGTAGACGATGTACGAGTGGCCGGTGACCCAGCCGACGTCGGCGGTGCACCAGAACACGTCCGACTCGGGCTTGAGGTCGAAGACGGCGTGGTGGGTGTACGACGCCTGGGTGAGATAGCCGCCGGTGGTGTGCAGGATGCCCTTCGGCTTCCCCGTGGTGCCCGAGGTGTAGAGGATGAAGAGCGGGTGCTCGGCGTCGAACGCCTGCGGCGTGTGCTGCTCGGGCTGGCGGTCGACGAGGTCGTGCCACCACACGTCACGGCCCTCGGTCCAGCCGATGCCCTCCTGACCGGTGCGCCGGACGACGAGGACGCTGCGGACGTCTTCCGTGCCGGGGCGGGTGAGGGCCTCGTCCACGGCGGGCTTGAGGGCGGAGGGCTTGCCGCGGCGGTAGCCGCCGTCGGCGGTGATGACGACGCGGGCGTCGGCGTCGTTGATGCGCGTGGCGAGGGCGTCGGCGGAGAAGCCGCCGAAGACCAGCGAGTGCGGGGCGCCGATGCGCGCACAGGCCAGCATCGAGACGACGGCCTCGGGGATCATCGGCAGGTAGATCGCGACCCGGTCGCCCGCCTTCACGCCCAGCTCGGTGAGGGCGTGTGCGGCCTTGGAGACCTCGCGCTGGAGGTCGGCGTAGGTGATGGTGCGGGTGTCGCCCGGCTCGCCCTCGAAGTGCAGCGCGACGCGGTCGCCCAGGCCGTTCTCCACGTGGCGGTCGACGCAGTTGTACGCGACGTTGAGCTTGCCGTCGGCGAACCACTTGGCGAACGGGGGGTTCGACCAGTCGAGGGTCTCGGTCGGCTCGGTCTCCCAGCTCAGGCGGCGGGCCTGCGCGGCCCAGAAGCCCAGCCGGTCAGCCTTCGCCTGCTCGTACGCCTCCGCGGTGACGTTGGCGCTCGCGGCCAGGGCGGCAGGCGGTGCGAAGCGGCGCTCCTCCTTCAAGAGGTTGGCCAGGCTCTCGTTGCTCACAACATCTCCCTTTCCCAGGGTGCCCGTTGGGTGACCGTGCTGTGCCCGGTGGGTGCCCGTAGTGTCCCGGGGCATAGCTCACCAGCCCGGGGCACACCCTGACAAGGGCTGTTGATAAAAATTGGTTTAGACCTGTAGAAACCCTGACGGCCGGGCCGGACGGCACAGGGGTCAGACGGCGTCGAGGACCTCGGGGCGCACGGCCGTGAAGGTGCGCGAGGGCGGGTCCAGCACATAGGCCTGGGCCTCGCCCACGTGGAAGTACATGCCGTGGAGCTGGAGCGACCCCTCGGCCACCCGGCGGGCGACGCAGTCGTGGGCCATCAGGTGGTCGAGCTGCTGCATCACGTTGACGAGCGCGAGCCGTTCGAGGGCGTCGGCCACGGGACGGTCCGCCATCGCCACCTCGCCGCGGCCGAGCCGCCCGATCCGCTGCATTCTGGCCAGGCTCGGGCGGCCGTGCCGCAGCCAGCGCACGAGCGGCGTCTGCGGGTCGGCAGGAGTCCTGCCGCCGGACGCCTTGCCGCCGGATGCCGTGCCGTCGCCGGCGCGGCCCGTGGTGCCCCGGCCCGTGGCGCTTTGGACGGCCGAGTCGAGCAGGGCCTGCATCGCGCCGCACCCCGAGTGCCCGCACACCGTGATGCTGCCGACCTTCAGCACCTCGACCGCGTACTCCACTGCGGCGCCGACGGAGTCGCAGGACCCGTCCGTGGCGGGCGGCGGGATCAGATTGCCCACGTTGCGCACGGTGAAGAGATCGCCCGGCCCGCTGGAGGTGATCATGCTGGTGACCAGCCGGGAGTCGGCGCAGGTGAGGAAGAGCTGCGTCGGGCACTGGCCCTCGCGGGCGAGCCGCGCCAGCTCGTCCCGTACGAGCGGGGCGGTGTTGCGCTGGAATGCGCTCACCCCACCCAGAAGTTGCTGCCCGCCGCCCGGCGCGGGGGCATCCGCCGGGCCGGCCGGCCGGGTGCAGTGGTGATTGCGCCAGGGCGTCCAGGGGCGGCATGCGTGCGTGCTGACCGGCTCGGCGATCGGCCGACCGCCCCGGCCCCTGAGGGTGACCCATCCGCCGCGCGCGCGATGGGCATTGGTCCACGACTGCAGGGTGTCGTAGGCGGTGTGATCCATGAAGGAGCCGCCCAGCTCGACGATCACCACGGCTCCCGCCGGGATCTGGGCGAGCGCCCGGCTCAGCCGCGGAACCGCCAGGAACGTCAACTGGCCGCTGACGCGGACCATGTGGGCGGCGCCGTCCTGCTCCATGGTGATGCGCGTGTAGGCGAGCCGCCGCAGGGAGAGGAACGCCGTGACCACGATGCCGACGGCGACCCCCTGCAGGACGCCGAACAGCACCACGGCCCCGAGCGTGGACGCGTACATGGGGAACTCGCGGTGCCGCTGTACGTGCTTGATGTGCGCGAAGCTCACCATCTTCACTCCCACCACCATCACCAGAGCGGCCAGGGCCGCCAGCGGGATCAGCTCCAGGACCGTCGTGAGCAGGCCGGCGCAGAGCAGCACCCACAGCCCGTGCAGCACGGTGGACTTGCGGGAGGCGG
Organism: Streptomyces sp. KLMMK; assembly: GCF_036961605.1. Lineage (NCBI taxonomy): Bacteria > Bacillati > Actinomycetota > Actinomycetes > Kitasatosporales > Streptomycetaceae > Streptomyces > Streptomyces sp. KLMMK. The sequence continues at coordinate 9,625 of NZ_JBAMDC010000049.1, read as the reverse complement.
CACCCGCCTCCACGTTCGCCGATCCGCGGATGGCGCCGCCGGCGATCGGCAAGCCGCCCAGGAGCCCGGAGACGACATTGGCGGCGCCCTGGCCCGCGAGCTCGCGGTCGAGGTCGGCCGGGCCCTCCTGCATGCCTGCGCGCTCGGCACGCAGCCGGTCCACGGCCACGGCGGAGAGCAGGGATTCCATGCTCGCCACGAGCGTCACCGTCAGCACGGCCGCGAAGATGCCCAGCACCGGTCCGTCCGGCAGGGCGGGCAGCGCCTGCAAGCGCCACTCGGGTAGGGAGACGCGGGGCACAGGCATGCCGGTGCTCACGCCGGTGGCGGCGGCCACGGCGGCGAGGGGGGCGGGGACCGTACGCAGCCACTGCCCGGCCCGGCCGGGCAGCCGGGGCCAGACCACCAGCACGGCCGCGGTGACGGCTCCGACCAGCAGGGCCGACGGGTGCGGATGGCTCAGCTCCGAGGGGAGCGCGGCCAGATTCTCCAGCGCGGAGCTGTTCGGGGTGTCGCCCAGGACGACGTGGAGCTGGCCGAGCGCGATCGTCACACCGATGCCCGCGAGCACGCCGTGCACGATCGCCGGGCTGACCGCCAGCGCGCCTCGCGCAACCCGGGCGGCGCCGAGGGCGAACTGCGTCAGGCCCGCGAGGGCCGTGATGGCGCAGGTGGCCCGCCAGCCGTACTGCCCGACCAGCTCGGCGGTCACCACGACCAGGCCCGTTGCGGCACCGCTCACCTGGAGCGGCGCACCCCCCAGCAGGCCCGCGACGATGCCGCCGACCGCCGCCGCCACCAGCCCGGCCTGGAGCGGGGCTCCGGTGGCCAGCGCGATGCCCAGGGAGAGCGGGACGGCGATGAGGAAGATGACGAGGGAAGCGGACAGATCCCGGCGCCAGGTGGACTGGTCGGGGGCCTGCGGGCCGCTGCCTTCGGCTGCCGGCGGACGGTGTGTCGATGGGGGCTGAGGCTGCATGGTCGTTCCCGTCTTCGTCGGGCGGCGCGAATGCGGTGAAGACGCGGCCGTGGACACGGCGCGCAGCGGCGGGAGCGGCTGCGGTGGCGGGGGTTAACTCAACTCTCGGTAAACGAATCGTAATGGAGAGTAAAGAGGCGTGGAAAGAATGACGGGTCGAATAAAGGCGCGGTTCCATCTATCGAGTGAATTCGTCATTTCATCTGCTCGTCATTCCCGCGTGTTGGCTCCCCACGTGCGACGTTGAAGCGCCGAATCGGGCAGCAGTGAAGGCAGAGGTGGCTGATGGCCGCTGGATGGAAAGTGGCGCTGGGCGCTCTCACGGCTCTCGCCCTGGCGACGGGTTCGGCCGGCTGCTCGGGCCATGCGGAGCCCGGGGAACTGCGCGGCTCGGTGGACCCGGAGGCAGCCCGGCGGCCCGTCCGCCTCATCGGTGACGGCTCCACCGCGGACACGGGCCCCCAGCCCGGCCAGCCCGCCCCCGACCGCCTGCAGCCCGGTCACAGGCCGCCGCAGTTCGTCGTCTTCTCCTGGGACGGCGCAGGTGAGGACGGGCAGCACCTGTTCTCGCGCTTCCGCCGCGTCGGGCAGAAGTACCACGCCACGATGACGTACTTCCTCAGCGGCGTGTACATGCTCCCCGCCGGGAAGCGGCGGGTCTACAAGCCGCCCAGACACCGCGCCGGAGCGTCGGACATCGGCTTCAACACCGTCAAGGGCGTCAAGGACACCGTCGAACAGCTCCGTGGCGCCTGGCTGGACGGCAACGAGATCGGCACACACTTCAACGGGCACTTCTGCGGGCCCGACCGGGGCGTCGGCACCTGGACGCCCAAGGAATGGGGGAGCGAGATCCGGCAGGCGCGCTCCCTCGTCCGGCGCTGGAAGACCAACGCGGGCCTGAAGGAGGAGGAGCCGCTGCCCTTCGACTACACCAAGGAGCTCGTCGGCGGCCGCGCCCCCTGCCTCGAAGGCCAGCGCAACCTCATCAAGGCCGCCAGGACCATGGGCTTCCGCTACGACGCGAGCTCCGTGGGCGGCCGGCAGGTCTGGCCGCACAAGATCGAGGGCCTCTGGGACTTCCCGCTGCAGGACATCCCGGTTCCCGGGCGGGGCTTCGAGACCCTCTCGATGGACTACAACTTCCTTGCCAACCAGTCCGGGACGACCCGCGGCGACCGTTCCCTGCACCGTGCCTGGGGCAAGCAGATGCGCGACGGCCTGCTCTCGGGATTCCACCGCGCCTACCGCGGCAACAGGGCGCCGTTCTTCATCGGCGACCACTTCGAGTCCTGGAACGGCGGCACCTACATGCGGGCGGTGGAGAGCACCATCAAGGCCGTCTGCACGAAGGAGGAGGTGCGCTGCGTGTCGTTCAGGCAACTGGCCGACTGGCTCGACGCGCAGGACAACAGGCTCCTCGCGGAACTGCGCAAACTCGATGTGGGCCAGGCGCCCAAGGGCGGCTGGGAGCGCTTCCCCGCCGCCCGGCGCGTCAGGCGGGCTGCGGGCTAGTCGCCCAGCGCTCGTCCAGGACGAAGGCGGGGTCGACCTGGGCCGCCAGGTCGGCGCCCGTCTTCGCGTTGCCCCAGCTCTCCGCGTTCTTCAGGTGGAAGTGCACCATCTGGCGGGTGTAGCGCTGCCAGTCCCGCAGTCCGTACGAGCCGTCCGCCGTCTCGCGCAGGGTCCGCAGCGCCTGGTGGTTGTGCTCTTCGAGCAGGCCGAAGCGGGGAGGCCGGCCCTTCTCCATCGCCCGCACCCAGTCGGAGTGGCCGAAGGTCACCAGCAGGTCCTCGCCCACCTCCTCGCGCAGGAAGTCGACGTCGTCGGGGCCCTGCACCTTGTTGCCCACGACCTTCAGGCAGACGCCGAAGTCGCGTGCGTACTCCTTGTACTGCCGGTAGACGGACACGCCCTTGCGGGTGGGCTCCGCGACCAGGAACGTCATGTCGAAGCGGGTGAACATGCCCGAGGCGAAGGAGTCGCTTCCGGCCGTCATGTCGACCACGACGTACTCGCCGGGGCCGTCCACCAGGTGGTTCAGGCACAGCTCGACCGCCCCGACCTTGGAGTGGTAGCAGGCGACCCCGAGATCGGATTCGGTGAAGGGTCCCGTCACCATCAGCCGCACGGCGCCGCCGTCGAGCTCGACGGGCCGGGCGCACGCGTCGTAGACCGGGTTGTCCTCGCCGATCCGCAGCAGGCGCGAGCCCTCGCCCGGAGGAGTCGTCTTGATCATGGTCTCGGCGGAGGTGATGCGCGGATTGCTGCCGCGCAGATAGTTCTTGATCAAGGGCAGCTGAGCCCCCATCGCGGGCAGTGCGGAGGTCTCCTCCTCGTCCAGCCCGAGCGCCGCGCCGAGGTGCTGGTTGATGTCGGCGTCCACCGCGACGACGGAGGCGCGGTCAGCGGCGAGGTGGCGGATGAACAGCGAGGACAGCGTGGTCTTGCCGCTGCCGCCCTTCCCTACGAAAGCGATCTTCATGTTCACCAAGCGTAGGTGTGAGGGTGCACGGAGTGAGAGCTGCGCGTGAAGAAGACCACTCGTTCGAGGGGTGTAGACCCGAAGTGCGTACTGTCTTACGCATGAGTACGACTGCCGATCCGCTCGCCGCCCTGGCTTCGCTCCCCGGAGTGGCCGACGCCGTGGACTCCGTGCGCAAAGCCGTGGACCGCGTCTACGGGCACCGGGTGATGCGCCGCCGCAGCAACGAGATCACCTCCGAGGCCGCGCTGCGCGGCGCACGCGGCTCGGCCGCGCTGTCCGGCGCCGACTGGGCGCTCGAAGAGGTGCGCCGCCGCACCGACTTCGGCGTCGAGGGCGAGGCGCGGACCGTGGGTGCGGCCCTCCGGCTGACCGCCGAGGCCGGGCAGCTGCTCAGCGTGTGGCGGCAGTCCCCGCTGCGGGTGCTGGCCAGGCTGCACCTGGTGGCCGCTGGCGGGACGCGGCCGGACGAGACGGTGGGCCGCCCCCGGCTGGCCGGCGAGCCGGTCGAGGAGCCACTGGTCCGGCTGGCGGTGCCCAGCGCGTCGGAGGTGGCCGGGCGGCTCGAGGGCCTGGCCGGGCTGCTCCTCGCGGGGACCGGGGCGCCCGCGCTGGTGACGGCGGCCGTGGTGCACGGCGAACTCCTCGCCCTGCGCCCCTTCGGCTCGTGCAACGGGCTCGTGGCCCGGACAGCCGAGCGGATCGTGCTGGTGGGCAGCGGCCTCGACCCCAAGTCGATCTGCCCGGCCGAAGCCGGCCACGCCGAGCTCGGCGGGGAGGCGTACATGGCGGCGCTCGACGGCTACGCCTCCGGGACGCCGGAGGGTGTCGGGGCCTGGATCGCGCACTGCGGCCGCGCGGTCGAGCTCGGCGTCCGGGAGAGCACGGCGGTGTGCGAGGCACTCCAGCGCGGGGCCGCCTGAACGGCGAAGGCGCCGGAAAGGGTTGCGGCGGTACCGGTCAATTCCGGTACCGCCGCTGGCATGTTCGCCGGGTTACCATGCGTGCACGATATTTGCCCATCAGGCCGGGAACTTCGCCCGTCACCTGGTGCGGCTGGCCCGTAATCGACGGGTCGGCGTCGCGTGGGTGCCCGACGTTCATGCTTCGGTCCGTGGGGCCGTGGTGCGTGAAGGGCGTCCTCCCGGATGTCCCTGGTCTCGCGGGCCGTTAAGTCCTTTCTACTCCTGTCACTGTCGAAGTGGAAGGCTGAGCCGCAGATCTTTGTATTTAATGCTGAATCTGGGCAATGCGGACGCCGGGTTCGCGGCGTCTCCCGGCCAGCCAGACGAGGCCCGCCGTGGCTGCGGCGGCGCCGACCGCGGCCGCGGCGACGAGGGCGGGACGCGATGGCATCGACAGGGCGGGCACCCGCTGCTTGAGCCGCACCGGGCGGTTGAAGGTGAGAACCGGCCAGTCGCGTGCTGTGGCCTCGCGGCGCAGCGCCCGGTCGGGGTTGACCGCGTGAGGGTGGCCGACGGTTTCGAGCATGGGGATGTCGGTGATCGAGTCGCTGTAGGCGTAGCAGCGGGAGAGGTCGTATCCCTCGGATTCGGCGAGCTCCTTGACGGCTTCGGCCTTGGTGGGGCCGTAGGCGTAGTACTCCACTTCGCCGGTGAAGGCGCCGTTCTCGACGACCATGCGGGTGGCGACCACGCGGTCGGCGCCCAGGAGTTCGCCGATGGGCTCGACGACCTCGGCGCCCGAGGTGCTGACAATGACCACATCGCGCCCGGCGGTGTGGTGTGCTTCGATGAGGGAGGCGGCTTCGTCGTAAATGATCGGGTCGATGAGTTCGTGCAGGGTCTCGGCGACGATCTCGCGGACCTGCTGGACATTCCAGCCCCTGCAGAGCGCCGAGAGATACTCGCGCATCCGCTCCATCTGATCGTGGTCGGCTCCGCCGGCGAGGAAGACGAACTGCGCGTACGCGGTGCGCAGCACGGCACGTCGGTTGATCAAGCCACCTTGGTAGAACGACTTGCTGAAGGTGAGCGTGCTCGACTTCGCAATGACCGTCTTGTCCAGATCAAAGAACGCGGCTGTCCGGGGCAACGAGTGGTTTTCCACGGTGCCGAGCATAGGCGCCCTCCATTCGGCGTAAGCTGAGGCGTGTGGGTTTGCCTGAGAAGGCTCTCGGGTACACCATGGAAGTCACGGATCGTTCGCGACCGTGTCTAACCCGGTCCGACTCCTCCCCCCCCGAGTCGGCCGTGGGGACGACCCCCGCTCTCCCCCCCGGCGGGGGTCGTCGCATGTCCGGATGCTTTTTGCAGGGCCCCACCCGGCATTCCTCCCTCCCGCGCCGCCCGCTCAGCGGCTGCCTCCCCTCCTTCATACACGCTACGCAGCGTAATCGGCAGGCTGCTCTCCGGAAGTCACCGGTATAGGTGACCGGGATATTCACAGCGGTTGAGTTGTCCACAGTTTTTGACCAAGATCCACATTATTTTCCAGTTCCCTGCACGGTGATTCCCCCGCGCTCTTCCGCGATGTCCGCGGATGCGAGAGCGCGCAGTGAGACGGGGAGGACGCCGTGGCCGGATCCAGCGCATCCGATTGGCCGCCCGCCGCCGGCAGGAGGCGGCGCGGCCCACTGATCATCGCCGAGGACGAAGAGCTGCTCGACGACCTGTTGCGCCTGTGCGCGGCGGCCGGAGCAGTGCCCGAAGTGGCGCACGGGGCACCGGCGCGCCGAGGCACCGGGCAGGATCCGCCGCTGATCCTGGTCGGTGAGGACTGCGCCCGTCGTCTGCGCGGATCCCGCCTCGCGGCGCACGGGGAAGCGGTGCTGCTCGTCGGCCGGGACCGCGGCGACGCCGGAGTGTGGCGGCTGGCCATGGAGATCGGCGCCCGGGACGTGGCGCTGCTGCCCGGCTGCGAAGGCCGGCTCGTGGAGCGGATTGCCGATGCCGTCGAGGGGGCCGGGCGGCCCGCCCTCACCGTCGGGGTGATCGGCGGACGCGGCGGCGCGGGGGCGAGCACGCTCGCGTGCGCGCTCGCCGTCGGCGCGGCCGGCGCCGGGCGGCGCACCATGCTCATCGACGGCGACCCCCTGGGCGGCGGCCTCGACGTCCTGCTCGGAGGCGAGAGGGCCGAGGGACTGCGCTGGCCCGCCTTCGCCGACTCCCGGGGCCGGGTGGCGTGTCACGCCCTGGAAGAAGCCCTGCCCGAGCTCCACTCGCTCCGCCTGCTCAGCTGGGACCGGAGTCCGTGTACGGCCGTGCCGCCCGATGCGATGAAGGCCGTGCTGGCCGCCGCGCGCCGCCGTGGCGGCGCGGTCGTCGTCGATCTGCCGCGCAGGCTGGACGAAGCGGCCCTCGAAGCCCTCGGGCAGCTGGATGCGGGCCTGTTGGTGGTGCCTGCCGAGCTGCGGGCCGTGGCCGCGGCGCACCGCGTCGCCGCCACCGTCGGCTCCGTCCTCGGCGATCTGCGGGTGGTCGTCCGCGGCCCGCGTGCCTCCGGGCTCGACGGAGAGGAGATCGCCCGCCTCCTCGGCCTGCCCCTCGCAGGCGACCTTCCCCCGGAGACGGGCTTGCAGTCCGCACTCGCGGCAGGCAGACCGCCGGGCGGCGAGCGCGGCCCGCTGGCGCGGTTCTGCACCGACTTCTGGGCCTGCTTCGAGGCCGCCCAAGGGGCGTCGGCATGAGCCCCGGACTGCTGGACGCCGTACGGCTGCGGCTGGCCGAGAGCGGAGCCGAGCCCACGCCCGCCAGGGTCGCCGAGGCCCTGCGCCAAGAGGGGCGGCTGCTGGGGGACGCCGAGATCCTCGGCGTCGCGGCCCGGCTGCGTTCCGAACTGATCGGCGCAGGCCCGCTCGAGCGGCTGCTCGCCGAGCCCGACGTCACCGACGTCCTGGTCACGGCGCCCGACGAGGTCTGGGTCGACCGCGGCGCCGGCCTGGAGCGCGCGGACGTGACCTTCCCGGATGCGGCGGCGGTGCGCAGGCTCGCCCAGCGGCTCGCCGCGATCGCGGGCCGCCGGCTGGACGACGCCCGGCCCTGGGCCGACGCGCGGCTTCCCGACGGGACCCGGCTGCATGCGGTGCTGCCGCCGATCGCCGTCGGCTCGACGTGCCTGTCCTTGCGGGTCGTCAGGCCCCGAGCCTTCACCCTGGCGGACCTGACGGCCGCCGGGACCGTGCCACCGGGCGGGGACCGGCTGCTGCGGGCGGTGCTGGAGGCGCGGCTGTCGTTCATCGTCAGCGGCGGAACGGGCTCCGGCAAGACGACGTTGCTGACCACCTTGCTGGGGCTCGTGGCGGCGGACGAGCGGATCGTGCTCGCAGAGGATTCGGCCGAACTGCGCCCGGATCACCCGCACGTCGTCCGGCTGGAGACCAGGCCGGCGAACCAGGAGGGCATGGGTCTGGTCACCTTGCGGGATCTGGTGCGGCAGGCCCTGCGGATGAGGCCGGACCGGCTGGTGGTGGGCGAGGTCCGCGGACCGGAGGTCACGGACCTGCTGGCCGCGCTCAATACGGGCCATGAGGGCGGCTGCGGCACGGTGCATGCGAACGCCGCGGCGGACGTGCCCGCCCGGCTGGAAGCGCTCGGCTCCACCGCGGGGCTCGACCGTGCCGCGCTGCACAGCCAATTGGCGGCGGGGCTGTCGGTCGTGATCCACCTGGTGCGGGAGCGGAGCGGCCGTCGGCGCGTCGCCGAGGTGCATGTGCTCGAGCGGGACGGCGCCGGGTTCGTCACCACAGTGCCCGCCGCCGTGTGGGGGGCCACCGGCTTTCAGGAGGCGCGCGGGTGGACCCGGCTGGTGGAGCTGTGCGAGCGCGGCGGAGTGACGCCGTGACGGCCGCCGGGATGTTGCCGCCGGCCACGCTCGCGGGCGTTGCCGCACTGGGCGCCCTGTTCACGGCCTGGCCGCCGGGCGGTTCCGGGAGGGAGCTGCGCCGCGCCCGGCTGATGCTCGCAGGTGGCGGCTTGCTCGTCCCTCCTGCTCCTTGGCCGCCCGCCCTGGTGGGCGAATGGGGTGCCCGCCTGCGGCGCTGGGCACGGGCCCGGATGGAGTGGGCGTGCATCCCGCTCGGCGGTGCCGTGGCTCTGCTGGGCGGGTCGGTGCTGCCGCTGCTGGCGGCGCTGGTGGCCGTGCCGCTCGTACGCAGGTGGCTGGCCGCCCGCGGAGAGCAGCGCGAGAGGGAGCGGCGGGAAGCGGCCGTGATCGAGCTGTGCGGGACCGTCGCGGGCGAACTGCGAGCCGGCCGGCAGCCCGGCCAGGCTCTGGCCGGTGTGCCCGCGGGGGACTTGGGGCCGCAATGGACGGCGGTCTCGGCGGCGGCGAGGTTCGGCGGGGACGTTCCGGAGGCCCTGAGAGCCGTGGCGGCCCGCCCCGGGGCCGAGGGGCTGCACGGCGTGGCCGCCTGCTGGCGCGTCGCCGTCGACGGTGGCGCCGGGCTCGCCGCCGGGCTCGAACGGGTCGCGGCGGCCCTGAGCGCCGAGCGGGACCAACGGGAGGAGCTGCGCTCGCAGTTGGCGGGCGCGCGGTCCACCGCGGTGATGCTGGCCCTGCTGCCCGTGCTCGCCCTGCTGATGGGCGGTGCGCTGGGGGCGGCGCCGCTGAGGGTGCTGCTGCACACCCCGGCCGGGCTGGGCTGTCTGCTCCTCGGCGGGCTCCTGGAGGTTGCCGGTATCGCCTGGACCGGGCGGATCGTACGGGCGGCGGCGGGGGAGCGCGGAAGGGTCGGCGGGCCCGGCGCGTCAGGCCCTGCGGAAGGGAAGGCGCCGTGAGGGGAAATGTTATCCACAGCCTGTGGATGATGATTCTTCCGGGAATCGCCGCCCTCGGCGCAGTGGTGGTGGCGGTCCGCGTGCGCAGGAGGCGGACGGTACGCCGCCGGATCGCCGCGCTGTTCGGCGGGGCGCCGGCAAGGGCCGAGAAGGGACGCCGGCTGCGTGCCCTGACCGGTCGGCTGCCGGGGATCCGGGACGGGCTGCTTGCAGCCGGGGCCGGAGCCGCAGGGGTCATCCTCCTCGGAGGAGCCGCCGGCTGCGCAGCGGGACTCGCCGCCGCGTACGGCATGTGGCGGTGGCTGCGGCGCCGGAAGCGGGGCGGCGGGCCGGACGGCCTCCCGGCCGAAGAAATCGAGGGGCAACTTCCGCTGGCCGCCGACCTCATGGCGGCTTGCCTGGCCGCCGGGGCCGGGCCGCGGG
>NZ_JBAMDC010000489.1:0-4244 GCF_036961605.1 Streptomyces sp. KLMMK | reverse complement strand
GACGGCTCGGACGGCTCGGACGGCTCAGGCGGCTCGGACGGTCAGACCGACGGGTCGTCGCCGACGCTGATCGCCTTGTTCTCGCCGTCGACGAAGACCACGCGCGGCTTGAGGTCACGGGCCTCGGCGTCCCCGACCGAGGCGTAGGCGATGATGATCACGATGTCGCCGGGGGCGACGAGCCGGGCGGCGGCGCCGTTGATGCACACCACGCCCGAGCCCCGCTCACCCTCGATCACGTACGTCTCGAGCCGCGAGCCGTTGTTCACGTCGACGATGTGCACCTGCTCGCCGGGCAGCAGGTCGGCCTGCTCCATCAGCACGGGGTCGAGCGTCAGGGAACCTATGTAGTTCAGGTCGGCCCCGGTGACCGTCGCGCGGTGGATCTTGGACTTGAGCATGGTACGCATCATGGAGAACTCCTGGAATGTCTGCTCCCTGCCTGCTCATGCAGGTCAAGGGCGGTCATGGCACCCTACAACGACTCACGGGGACACGGACGGCCCGGCGCCCGGGCGGACGCATGCCCCCGCCCGCCGGGGTCGTGCGCCGGGCGCAGGAGCCCGACCGCCGGAAGGCAGTGCTCCACCGCCCCGGCTTGAAGCGCCCCGCGCCCTGTCAAACGAGTGAAACCGGCGGGTAGTTCACTATCGGCGGCGAGGCCGGAAAGGCCTCTGGTTCCGGCTCTGCCAGGCTCGTCTCCCCGTGCAGGAGTGGTCCATGGAGCACACCACCGCCGCCCGGTCCGTCGCACCACCCGATCCTTCCGTCCCCCTGGCCGTCGTGGGCGCGGCCTGCCGCCTGCCCGGCGGCATCACGGACCTCGGCGGGCTGTGGACCGCCCTCGCCGAGGAGAGAGACCTGATCAGCCCGGCCCCGCCGGCGGACCGGATCGACGCGGCCCGCTTCTGCGACCCGGACCTGGAACGGCCGGGCAAGGCGTACACGATGGCGGGCGGCTACCTCGGGGACGTCTCCGGCTTCGACCCGGAGTACTTCGGGATCTCGCCGCGCGAGGCCCGGCACATGGACCCCCAGCAGCGGATGCTGCTGGAGATGGCGGCCGAGGCGTTCGACGACGCGGGCATCGACCCGGCCGGCCTGGCCGGCTCGGACACGGCGGTGTTCGTCGGCATCAGCGACATGTCGTACGGCGGCCTGCAGATGGCCCGGGTCGAGGAGATCACCGCGTACGCGATGAGCGGCTCGGCGCTGTCGATCGCCGCGAACCGGCTGAGTTACGTCTTCGACCTGCGGGGCCCCAGCATCGCGGTGGACACCGCCTGTTCCTCCTCGCTCACCGCCGTGCACCAGGCGTGCGAGACGCTCCGCTCGGGCCGCAGCCGGGTCGCCCTCGCGGGCGGCGCGAACCTGCTCCTCAGCCCGTACCACTTCGTCGGCTTCTCCCGCACGCTGATGCTCTCGCCCCGCGGGCGCTGCGCGACGTTCTCCGCGGGGGCCGACGGCTACGTGCGGGCCGAGGGCGGCGGGATCGTGGTCCTCAAGCGGCTGCCCGACGCGCTCGCGGACGGCGACCGGGTGCACGCGGTGATCGCGGGCAGCGGGGCCAACTGCGACGGCGGCACCTCGGGGATGACGGTGCCGAGCACGGAGATGCAGCAGCGGTTGCTGCGGGAGGTGTACGAGCGGGCCGGGACCGGGCCCGACCAGGTGCTGTACTTCGAGGCGCACGGCACGGGCACCCCGGTCGGCGACCCCCTGGAGTGCCGGGCGGTCGGTGCGGCGCTGGGCGTCCGGCGGACGAACGGGCCGCTGCCGATCGGGTCGGTGAAGACCAACATGGGGCACGCGGAGCCCGCTTCGGGGATGGCCGGCCTGTTCAAGGGGATGCTGGTGCTCCGGCACGGCCGGATCCCGGCCTCGCTGCACGGCGACCCCCTCAACCCGGAGATCGACTTCGCGGGCCTGAACCTCTGCCCGGTCGGCGGCATGCGCCCGGTGGCGGCCTGCGACGGCGGCGTGGTGGGCGTGAACAGCTTCGGCTTCGGCGGTGCGAACGCGCACGTGGTGCTGGGCTCGGCGCCGCAGCGCCGGCGCGCGGCGGTTCCCGCGCGGCAGGGCCCGCTGCCGCTGGTGGTGTCGGGGCGCACCCGCCGGGCCCTGGCCGAGGCCGCCCGGGCGGTCGCCGCCCACGTGCGGGACGTGCCGGAGGAGGACTTCTACGACCTGTGCTGGACCGCCTCCCGGCGGAGGACCCGGCACCCGTACCGCGCGGCCGTCCTGGCCGGCGGCCCGCAGGACGCGGCCGGGCAGCTGGAGGCCCTGGCCGGGGACGAGACGGCGCAGGCCGCCGCCTCCGTGCACGCCGAACGGCCGCCCTCGGGAGGCGTCGTCTTCGTCTTCTGCGGCAACGGCACGCAGTGGCCGGGCATGGGCGCCGCGCTGATGGCGCAGGAGCCCGTGTTCCGCACGGCGGTCGAGGAGACGGACCGGCACCTGGAACCGCTGCTGGGCTGGTCGGTGGCGGAGCTGCTGGCGGAGGGCCCGCAGGAGGAGACGGCGGAGCGGATGGCGGAGCGGATGGCGGACACCGCTTTCGCCCAGCCCGCGCTGTTCGCCTTCCAGCTCGGGCTGGTGGCCCTGCTGGCCGAGTACGGGACGGTCCCGGCCGCCGTGCTGGGGCACAGCGTCGGCGAGGTGGCGGCGGCGTGCGTGAGCGGGGCGCTCGACTTGCCGGGCGCGGCCCGGGTGGTCGCCGAACGCAGCCGGGCGCAGGCCGCGACGGCCGGGAGGGGCCGCATGGCCGCGATCGGGCTGGGCGAGGAGGAGGCCCGGGCGGCGATCGCGGCGTACGAGGGGCTGCTGGAGATCGCGGCCGTCAACAGCGCCCGGGACGTGACCGTCTCCGGGCAGGCCGCGGCGCTGCGGTCGCTGGGCCGGGAACTGGCCGCACGGGAGGTGCCGTTCCGTGAGCTCGGCATCGACCACGGCTTCCACAGCGCGGCGATGGACCCGGTCGAGGCGCCGCTGCGGGCGGGGCTGGCAGATCTCGTCGCGCACCGGCCGCGGGTGCCGATGTACTCCACGGTGTCGGGCGGGACCGTCACGGACGGGCAGCTGGACGCCGCGTACTGGTGGCACAACGCCCGCCGGCCGGTGCGGTTCGCGGAGGCGGTGGCGCGGGCGGCGGAGGCCGGGCTCGCGGCCGTGGTGGAGATCGCCCCGCAGCCGGGGCTGGCCGGCGCGCTGAGCCGTATCGCTTCCGAGACCCCGGGCGGCCCGTTCCCCGTCGTCTCCCCCGTGACCCGCGACAGGTGCGACGGGGCGGCCGTGCGCCGGGCCGCCGCGCGGCTGCTGGCCGCCGGGGACGCCGGGGCGGCGGAGCGCTGGTTCCCCGGGCCCGGCTCGGTCGCCGACCTCCCCCCCTACCCGTGGCAGCGCGAGCCGTACTGGCACGGCACACCGGAGTACTGGGTGCGCACCAGCGGCGACGGGGTCCTGGTGCACCCGCTGCTCGGCGAGCGCGCACCGGTGCTGGAGCCCACGTGGCACATGCCCGTCGAGCGCACCCGTACCCCGTGGCTGGCCGACCACCGCGTCGCCGGGTCCGTGGTGATGCCCGCGACCGGGTTCGTGGAGCTGGCGCTGGCCGCCGGGCGGGAGGCCTTCGGCGGCCCGGCCGAGATCGACGACCTGGAGATCGCCCGCGCCCTGCCCCTGGCCTGGGACGCGGCGATGGACGTGCGCCTGACGACGTCCTTGAGCGACGAGGACGGCATCGTCCGCGTCGCCAGCCGCACCGGCGACACGGGCGGCTGGCGGCTGCACGCCCGCGGCCGGGTCCTGCGCGCGAGCGCCGCCCGGCCGGAGCCGGTGGACCTGGCCGGGGTGCGGGAACGGCTCACCGGCCGCACCGGCGGCGAGGAGCACTACGCGGCCCTGGCCGCGGCGGGTCTGGCCTACGGCCCGGCGTTCCGGGTGCTGCGCGAGCTGCACACCGGGGACGGCGAGGTCCTCGCCGCCTACCACTGCGACCCGCCGGACGACGGCTACGGCGGTTACGTGGTCCATCCCGCGCTGCTCGACGGCGCCTTGCAGGCGGGGGCGCCGCTGCTGGCGGACGCGGAGACCGGCTACCTGCCGTCGGGAGTGGACGGCGTCCGCATGTGGGCGCGGCCGGCCGCCGACGGGCTGGTGCACGTACGGCAGCGCTCGCGCACCGCGCGCGAGGCCGTGTGGGACGTGACGGTCACCGGCGAGGACGGCGCGGTGGCGCTGGAGCT
>NZ_JBAMDC010000488.1:0-4264 GCF_036961605.1 Streptomyces sp. KLMMK | reverse complement strand
CGGGGGCGGGGGCGGGGCCGCTGCGAGGATCTCCTCGGGCGTGAGCTCCTCGAAGGGGACGGCTTCCGGGTAGGGGAAGTCGTCGTGGTCGCCGGGCGGCTCGACCGCCGGTTCCAGGGCGTGCCGGGCGGCCCGGTAGAGCAGCCAGCAGGGCAGCGCGGTCAGCAGCATCGGCGTGAGGCCGATGGGGGCGGGCGCCCCGGTGAGGGTGTCCGTGCGGACGAGGTCCGCGCCGTGGGCGAGCAGCCACAGGCCGGCGGCGGAGCGCAGGGCCTCGCCCGCGCCGCCGTCCGGGTACGGCGAGGTGATCCACAGCAGCAGGACGACCACGGCCAGCGCCCCGAGCCCCAGTCCCGCGGCGATCGCCCCGCCGACGAACACCGTGCCCGCGGGGGGCGGCGCGCTCGCGGCGGGCCGGCCGGACGCGGGCGGCGGCGGGCTGTGCTCGGCATCGTGGGTCACATGGTCATGCTGCCAAGAACACGCCTTTCGTTCGGGTAGCGGGTAAATGACCGTCGTGTCGCTTTTGATACCCGGATAAACCTATTTGACGCGCAATTACCCTTACGTGAACCCTGGAACGGGCGCGGACCCGCACCCCCTTCGAGGGGTGCGGGCCCGCGCGCGGAAACCGTCAGGCTCAGGCGCCCAGCGCGGCGCGCGCGAGGCGGGCCGTCTCGGACGGGGTCTTGCCGACCTTCACACCGGCGGCCTCGAGGGCCTCCTTCTTCGCCTGGGCGGTACCGGACGAACCGGAGACGATGGCGCCGGCGTGGCCCATGGTCTTGCCCTCGGGCGCGGTGAAGCCCGCCACGTAGCCGACGACCGGCTTGGTGACGTTGGCCTTGATGAAGTCCGCGGCACGCTCCTCGGCGTCGCCGCCGATCTCGCCGATCATCACGATCAGCTCGGTCTCCGGGTCGGCCTCGAACGCGGCGAGCGCGTCGATGTGCGTGGTGCCGATGACCGGGTCGCCACCGATGCCGACGGCGGAGGAGAAGCCGATGTCACGGAGCTCGTACATCATCTGGTAGGTCAGCGTGCCGGACTTGGACACGAGACCGATGCGGCCGGGCTTGGTGATGTCGCCCGGGATGATGCCGGCGTTGGACTGGCCCGGGGTGATGAGACCGGGGCAGTTCGGGCCGATGATGCGGGTCTTGTTGCCCTTCGAGCCCGCGTACGCCCAGAAGGCGGCGGAGTCGTGGACGGCGATGCCCTCGGTGATCACGACGGCCAGCGGGATCTCGGCGTCGATCGCCTCGATGACGGCGGCCTTGGCGAAGGCCGGCGGCACGAAGACGACGGTGACGTCGGCACCGGTCTTCTCCATCGCCTCGGCGACGGAGCCGAAGACGGGGACGGCCGTGCCGTCGAAGTCGACCTCGGTACCGGCCTTGCGCGGGTTGACGCCACCCACGATGTTGGTGCCGTCGGCCAGCATGAGCTTGGTGTGCTTCATGCCCGTGGCGCCGGTCATCCCCTGGACGATGACCTTGCTGTCCTTGGTGAGGAAGATAGCCATGGTTGTGGAGTCCTCGTCCCTTACTTAGCCGCAGCCAGCTCGGCGGCCTTGTCGGCCGCGCCGTCCATGGTGTCCACGCGCTGCACCAGCGGGTGGTTGGCGTCGGACAGGATCTTGCGACCCAGCTCCGCGTTGTTGCCGTCGAGGCGCACGACCAGCGGCTTGGAGACGTCCTCGCCCTTGCTCTTGAGGAGCTCCAGGGCCTGGACGATGCCCTTGGCGACCTCGTCGCACGCGGTGATGCCACCGAAGACGTTGACGAAGACGGACTTGACGTCCGGGTCGCCGAGGATGATCTCGAGACCGTTGGCCATGACCTCGGCCGAGGCGCCGCCGCCGATGTCGAGGAAGTTGGCGGGCTTGACGCCGCCGTGGTTCTCACCGGCGTAGGCGACGACGTCGAGGGTGCTCATGACGAGACCCGCGCCGTTGCCGATGATGCCGACCTGGCCGTCGAGCTTGACGTAGTTCAGGCCCTTGGCCTTGGCGGCCGCCTCGAGGGGGTTGGCCGCGGCCTTGTCCTCGAGCGCCTCGTGCTCCGGCTGGCGGAAGTCGGCGTTCTCGTCGAGCGAGACCTTGCCGTCGAGGGCGATGACATCACCGTTGGCGACCTTGGCGAGCGGGTTGACCTCGACGAGGAGCGCGTCCTCGGCGACGAAGGTCTTCCACAGGGTCACCATGACCTCGGCGACCTGCTCGGCGACCTCGGCCGGGAACTTCGCCTGGGCGACGATCTCGCGGGCCTTCTCGATGGTGACGCCGTTGTTGGCGTCGACCGGCACCTTGGCGAGCTTCTCGGGGGTCGTCGCGGCGACCTCCTCGATGTCCATGCCGCCCGCGACCGAGGCCATGGCCAGGAAGGTGCGGTTGGTGCGGTCGAGGAGGTACGAGACGTAGTACTCCTCAAGGATCTCCGGAGCGGTCTCGGCGATCATGACCTTGTGGACCGTGTGGCCCTTGATGTCCATGCCGAGGATGTCCGTCGCGCGGGCGACGGCCTCGTCCGGGGTGGCGGCGAGCTTCACGCCGCCGGCCTTGCCACGGCCGCCGACCTTGACCTGGGCCTTGACGACGGACTTGCCGCCCAGCCGCTCGGTCGCCTCGCGGGCCGCCTCAGGCGTGTCAATGACTTCACCGGCCAGCACCGGTACACCGTGCTTGGCGAAGAGGTCCCTCGCCTGGTACTCGAACAGGTCCACGCGCGTCCGTCCCTTTTCCATGGATATCGCGGTTCGTTGTCTGCGCGGGCGTGCCGCTGGGCGGCGTGAGAGCGCGATCTCCGCAGAAGTCCGGGGGTTGCGCCCCGGGATAGCACGGGCGAGGGCGGCACACGTTCACCGTTGACGCGGCATGTCCGTCTCGCAGGTTATCCCCGCTGGCGGGGCGGCCCTAAATCGGAGGTCACACTGCGGCCGTGATTACGCTCACAGATCGCAACGGAATCCGTACCCGTCCTGCCTGCGGGACGGGCGCGGCGGCCCGTCAGGCGGCCGTGTCGGGCACGGGCAGCGGGCGCTTCTCCAGGGCGGCGGCCATCACCTCCGGGAAGAGGTCCGGGGTGCAGGCGAAGGCCGGTGCGCCGAGGGCGGCCAGGGCCGCGGCGTGCTCGCGGTCGTAGGCCGGGGCCCCCTCGTCGGAGAGCGCGAGCAGCGTCACGAACTGCACGCCGGATGCCTTCATGGCCGCCACCCGTTTGAGCATCCCCTCGCGGATCCCGCCCTCGTAGAGATCACTGATGAGGACCACGACGGTTTCCGCCGGGCGGGTGATCCGTGACTGGCAGTAGGCGAGCGCGCGGTTGATGTCGGTGCCGCCGCCGAGCTGGATGCCGAAGAGCACGTCGACCGGGTCGGTCAGCTGGTCGGTGAGGTCGGCGACGGAGGTGTCGAAGACGACGAGACGGGTGTCGAGGGTGCGCATCGAGGCCAGGACGGCACCGAAGACGGAGGCGTGGACGACGGACGCCGCCATGGAGCCGGACTGGTCGATGCAGAGGATGACGTCCTTCTTCACCGCCCGTGCCGCCCGGCCGTGGCCGACCAGCCGCTCGGGGACGACCGTGCGGTACTCGGGCAGGTAGTTCTTGAGGTTCGCCCGGATGGTGCGGTCCCAGTCGATGTCGCGGTGACGGGGGCGGTTGATGCGGGCGGAGCGGTCGAGGGCGCCGGTGAGAGTGGTGCGCGTGCGGCCGGCCAGGCGCCGCTCCAGGTCTTCGACGACCTTGCGGACCACGGCGCGGGCGGTCTCCTTCGTGGTCTCGGGCATCGCCTTGTGGAGGGAGAGCAGCGTGCCGACGAGATGGACGTCGGCCTCGACCGCCTCCAGCATCTCCGGCTCCAGGAGCAGCGAGGAGAGGCCGAGCCGGTCGACGGCGTCGCGCTGCATCACCTGAACGACGGACGCCGGGAAGTACGTGCGGATGTCCCCCAGCCAGCGGGCGACGCGCGGCGCGGAGCCGCCGAGGCCGGCCTCGCGGGAGCCGCCGACCTGGTTGCCCGGGGCGCCGGAGCCGCCGTAGAGCGCTTCGAGGGTGCGGTCCATGGCGGCGTCGGTGCCGGAGAGGGCGCGGCCGGTGCCGTCCGCGGAGCCGTCGCCGCCGAGGACGAGGCGCCAGCGGCGCAGGCGCTCGTCGTCGGCGGTGGCGCTGCGGGGTGCGGTCATCGTGCGGCTCCTGGGGTGGTGGGGGCTACGGGGCCGGAGGGAGGGGAGGGATCGGTGAGGCCGAGGAGGAGGTGCAGG
>NZ_JBAMDC010000487.1:0-4312 GCF_036961605.1 Streptomyces sp. KLMMK | reverse complement strand
CGCGACCGTGCCGTGCCGGCCGCGCGGCGTCCCGCGAAGGTGCTCACCCTGCCCGCGAAGATCTCCTTCGCGGACGCCTACGACAAGGTGCCCGAGGCGCAGCGGCGGCCGCTGTGGGGCCTGCTGGGCATCAGCGGCGACGATCTGGCGCCGCTCGGCGTGGACTTCGCGGCGGACGCCCCGTCGTTCCTGATCAGCGGCCCGCCCGGAACGGGGCGTTCCACGACACTGGCGTCCCTCGCGGTCTCCCTGCTGGCCGGGGGCACGCGGGTGGTCGCCCTCACCCCGCGCGAATCGCCGCTGCGCGGGCTGGCCCGGCACCCGCTGGCGACCGTGCTGGCGCAGGCCGATCCGTCCGAGGAGGACGTGCGGGCCGCCCTCGACGCGGGCAGCGGCCCGGCCGTGGTGCTGGTCGACGACGCGGACCTGCTGTCCTCGATGCCCGCGGCCGACGACGTGCTGCGCGACATCGCGGCCACCGGTCGCGACCGGGGCACCGGCCTGGCGGCCGCGGGCACCCCGGAAGCGCTGACCTCCGCCGGGTTCGGCTGGCTGGGGCAGGCGCGCAGGCTCCGCAAGGGGCTGCTGCTGGCGCCGCAGTCCCCGAGCGAGGGGGACATGCTCGGGGTGCGGCTCCCGTACGACCTGCTGCGCTCGCGGCCCGTGCCCGGGCGCGGGCTGACGGTGGATCCGGTGACGGGGGACCTGGTCTCCCTCCTCGTACCGGAGACCGTGCTGCAGGAGGGGTGAGGACGCACGAGGCGCCCCCGGCCGGCGGGCCGGGGGCGCCTCGTGCTGTGCGGGAGGGACGGTCAGCCGTTGGTGCCCTTGGCGATGTCCGCGTCCATCTGCGCCACGGCGGTCTTGATCTTCTGGAACTGGCCGGCGAAGGCGGTGATGCCCTTCATCGCCTCGCTCAGGGAGAGCGTCAGCTTCTCGTACGACGCCTTCATCGCCGGGCTGCTCTGCTGCATGAACAGGCCGTTGTCCAGCAGGCCCTCGACGGTCGTCTTGGTGTTCTGCAGCATGGGCACGATGTTCGTGACGGCGTCGTTCATCGTCTTGGCGACCTTGTCGATCTCGGCGTAGTCGATGCTGACGTTGCCCTGGGGCATGGTGTCTCCTTGATGTGATCCGGATGAGGTGCTGCTACTGCTCCGGCCGGGGCCGGCTCAGGGTTCGAGGCGCCAGCCGGTGTCCTTGTCCGCGCTGGTGCTGACCCACTTCTGCGAGCGGCCGTCGGGGGTCTCGACCGTCTTCGTCCCGCTGCCGTCCTTCTTGACCTCGACGGTCGTGGTCGTCTCCCCGCCCTTTTCGTCCACGGTGGTGTCGATGGTGCCCGTGACGGTGCGTTCCTTGCCGTCCTTGTCGGGCCCGGTGGTCGTGTAGGTGGTGTGCGAGGTGCGCTGCCCGGTCTGCGGGTTGAAGACCGAGGAGGTGTCGCCGCTGGTGACGGTCGTCTTGCCGTCCGGAGCCGTGGTGGTGCTGTTGAACTTGGTCGTCGTGGTCTTGGCGTTCGGCGCGGTCTCCGTCGTGGTGGAGTTGCCGTTGGTCACCGTGACGTTGCCGTGCACGTCGGTGGCCTTCGACTCGTAGGTGCCGTCGGGGCGGTACGTCGTTGTCTCGGTGCTGGTCAGGCCGCTCTTGGTGGTGATGGTCGTGGTGACCGTCTGCGGCTTGCCGTCCGGCCCGTAGGTGTACGTCGTGGTGGTGGAGTTGCCGCTGGGGTCGGTGGTGGTCCAGGTGGCCGGCCGCTGCCCCGGGTCCTTGGGGGCGTCCGGGTCGTTCGGGTCCGCCTTCCCCTCGGCCACCAGCTTCTGCCACTGGTCGTAGGCGGCCTTCTGCCCGGTCCACAGGTCCGCGGCGATGGCGGCGCCCTGCCGGTTCGCGTCGGCCGCCAGCCTGAAGTCCCAGGCGGCCCACTCCTTGCCCACCTTCTCGTACAGCTGCCCGAGCTTCTCCAGCTTCTCCTCGGAGCGTTTGAAGGCCCCGCCCCACCGGACGTAGTACTGGCGCACGGCCGTCCTGGCCCCCGCCGGGCCGATCTGCTCGGCGGAGGGGTCGGGCGTGTGCGTGCGCGCCTCGGCCACCTGCTCCTTCAACGAGCGGGCCTTCTTCGCCACGTCGTAGAGCAGCTCGTAGTCCACGGCTATGTCCGGCACGGTCGCCTCCTCGCGGTCGCACGAACCTGTCACACCAACAGATGGCCGTCGTGCGCAATCCGTTCACTTGGAACGGGAGGAGACTTCCGTCTCAGTGGTGACTTTCTCCACAGAGTGAACCGAAGTGACTCCGATCCCATCGGACAGGATGACCGTGTGTGCCGCCTGGGGAGGGCGGCGCGGTGCGCGAGGGGGAGGGCGTCAGACGTGGCCACGCGTCCCGGTGACTGGAGCGCCGTGGGGCTGGGCGGGGACCCGGTCCCCGGCGA
Organism: Streptomyces sp. KLMMK; assembly: GCF_036961605.1. Lineage (NCBI taxonomy): Bacteria > Bacillati > Actinomycetota > Actinomycetes > Kitasatosporales > Streptomycetaceae > Streptomyces > Streptomyces sp. KLMMK. The sequence goes on along the minus strand of NZ_JBAMDC010000487.1, from coordinate 1,881 downwards.
CCCCGCCGTCATCAACGGCCTGGCCGACGCCATGCGCCGGCTCGCCGACACCGCCGGAACGATCCACGACGGCCTGAACGCGCTCCAGGACACCTCCGCCCAGGGGCAGCGCTTCATCGGCAAGACAGCGGAGGCGCTGCGCGGCAAGGTCGACGAGCACCTGAACAAGTTCGCCGGGTCGGTGCGCGAGTCGTTCCTCATGGCCGAGGCGGCGATGCGGGCCTACGCCACCGCCGTCACCACCGCGCAGTCGGCTGCCGACCAGGCCCTGAACGCCGCCCAGGGGATGGCCCAGGACGACCCCCAGCGGCAGGGGCTCACCGACCGCGTCTCGAACGCCCGCAGCGACCTGAACGCCGCCGTCACCCAGCTGAGCCACCGGCTCACGGAGGCGGGTCAGCGGATGCAGATGCCGGTGAGCAACTGCGAGCTGTTCTGGGAGGCCTTCGAGATCCTCACCATCATCGTCTCGATCCTGGCCATCTTCACCGGCGGCCTCCTCGGGATCCTCGCCTGGGCGATGAACGCGGTCAATTTCATCAAGGTCGCCGTCGACTTCAGCCAGGGCAAGGCGAACGGCCTGCAGCTCGGGCTCGCCTTCCTCGGCATCCTCTTCCCGTCCACCAAGGGCATCGGCGGCACCCTCAAGGCCCTCGGCAAGGGCATCAAGGCGGGGGGCGCCGGCTTCCTGGACGACGTCGGCCGCATCGCCCGCCTCACCGGGACGAGCCGCCTCGTGGTCGCGCCCCTGCTCCTCGGCACCAGGCTCGGCGCCGGGCTGCGCGGCTTCCTGCCCCTGGTGTGGACCGGCATGAAGTCCCTCGGCCGCGCCGGCCTCGACGACTGGGCGAAGGTCACGGGCAACCTCACCGGCGCCTGGTCCAAGGCCGGTGCCTACGGGATGGTCACCCTGCGCCGGCTCGGCCGGTTCGGGGTGGCGGCCCTGCTGCCCCTCAACTTCGCCGAGATCGGCGTCGTCGGCTTCCGGGGCGCGGCGGCCCTGGCCTTCGCCGACCGCGTCCTCGGCATCCCGCAGCACTCGCTCCGCCAGATGATGGCCAGGGCGGGCGACCTCGAGTACCTCATGAAGGGCGTCCATCACGGGACGGCCGGAGCAGGTCACGGCCCCGGCTTCCCCGGCCGGGCGGGCGCGCACCTCGGAACCGGCCCGTTCGGCGGACTCCGCCCCGGCCCGGGCCTCGGGTCGGTGTCGACCGACCTGTTCCACCTCTCGCTGACCCGGACCCCGTCGCTGGACTTCACCCAGCTGGGCTTCGCCAAGCTCGGCGACGTGCTGCTGCCCCGCACCGGCGCAGCCGTGCACACCGGCACGGGCGCCGCCCCCGGCCTGCACGCCGTCCAAGGGCTCGTCACCCCGCCCCTCCCCGAGAACTTCACGCTCGGCAGGGGCGGCCTGGCCGTGCCCGCAACGGCCACCGACTCCGCGGTCACGCCCCTGACCCACCTCGACTCCTCCCTCGGCCAGCTCCGGCTCGACAGCAACCTGCTGCTCCCCGTGGACACCGCCCTCGGCGTCGTCCAGGGAGCCCGCCACCCCTCCGGGCTCTCCCTCCTGACGGACGCCCCCGCCACGGGGCACGGCGTGGAGGTGCCGGGCGGACTCGCCAAGGCCGGGGACGCCGTGGCCGACAGCACCGGCCTGGCGCGCGGCGCCCTCGGCCACGCCGAGGACCTCGCCGACCTGAAGTTCCCCGAGCTCCTGGCCCTCCAGCAGGGCGAGATCACGCTGCGCGGCATCTCCTCGGACGGCATCTCCTTCCGCATCGGCCGGGACACCGACGTGACGGTCAACGCCCAGAGCCTGTCGTCGCTCGCCACCGGCTCCCACGGCGGCGTCCCGCACGCGGCGCCGAACGCGGC
>NZ_JBAMDC010000486.1:0-4320 GCF_036961605.1 Streptomyces sp. KLMMK | reverse complement strand
GCCTCGCCCACGGTCCGTACAGCGCGCCCCGGAGGCCCGAAGGCCCCGTCCGATTTCCGCCAGTCGCACGCGGCCCCGTGCCGCAGACTGGACGCATGGACGACGAGGCCCGCTACCAGGCGGTACACAGCAGGGACGCCCGCTTCGACGGCGAGTTCTTCCTCGCCGTGCAGACCACCGGCATCTACTGCCGTCCCAGCTGCCCCGCCGTGACCCCCAAGCGCCGGAACGCCCGCTTCTACCCCTCGGCCGCCGCCGCGCAGGGCGCCGGGTTCCGCGCCTGCCGCCGCTGCCGCCCCGACACCGCCCCCGGCTCCGCCGAGTGGAACGTCCGCGCCGACCTCGTCGGCCGCGCCATGCGCCTGATCGGCGACGGCGTCGTCGACCGCGACGGCGTCGCGGGCCTCGCCTCCCGCCTAGGCTACAGCGCCCGGCAGGTGCAGCGCCAGCTCACCCAGGAGCTCGGCGCCGGCCCCATCGCCCTCGCCCGCGCGCAGCGCGCCCACACCGCCCGCGTCCTGCTGCAGACCACCGACATGCCGGTCACCGGGATCGCCTTCGCCGCGGGCTTCGCGAGCGTGCGCCAGTTCAACGACACCATCCGCGAGATCTACGCCGCCACCCCCAGCGGCCTGCGCGGCTGCAGGAGCCGCCGGCCCGCCGGCGCCGGCATCCCGCTGCGGCTGGCCCACCGCGGCCCGTACGCCGCCCCCGAGATCTTCGGCTTCCTGCAGCGGCGTGCCGTCCCCGGCGTCGAGGAGGTCCTCGGTACCGAGGGCGCCCGCCTCTACCGCCGCACCCTGCGGCTGCCCTACGGCACCGGCATCGCCGAGGTCTGTGAACCCCGCCCCGGGGACAGCCGGCACGGTGCTTGGCTCGACTGCCGGATCCACCTCACCGACCCCCGCGACCTGGCCACCGCCGTCCAGCGCGTACGCCGCCTGTTCGACCTCGATGCCGACCCCTACGCCGTCGCCGAGCGGCTCGGCGCCGACCCCCTGCTGCGCCCGCTCGTCGAGGCCCGGCCCGGCCTGCGCTCGCCCGGCGCGGCCGACGGCGAGGAACTGGCCGTGCGCGCCGTGCTCGGGCAGCAGGTGACCGTGGCCGCCGCGGCCCGCCTCGGCGAGCGCCTCGTCGCCGCCTACGGCAAGCCACTGCCCGTCCCCGACGGCGGCCTCACGCACCTCTTCCCCGAGCCCGCCACCCTCGCCGACGCCGCCCTCGACGAGCTCGGCATGCCCGACGCCCGCAAGCGCGCCCTGCGCGCCACGGCCACGGCCCTCGCCGACGGCACCGTCCGCCTCGACCCCGGCGCGGACCGCGAAGAAGCGGCCCGGGCCCTCCTCGGCCTCCCCGGCATCGGCCCCTGGACCACCGGATACATCCGGATGCGGGCCCTCGGCGACCCCGACGTCCTCCTCGGCGACGACGCCGGCGTCCGCCACGGCCTCGCCGCGCTCGGCGCGGACCCCGGCGCCGCCGACGCCTGGCGCCCCTGGCGCAGCTACGCCCTCCACCACCTCTGGCACCTCGCGGCCCCGGCCGCCCCGACTCGCAAGGACTCCCGAGCATGACCACCCTCTACAGCGAGATCACCAGCCCCCTCGGCCCGCTCCTCGTCACCGGCCGCCCCTCCGCCGGCGCCCCCGGCGGGACCGCCATCGCCTCCCTGTCCGTACCAGGCCAGAAGAACGCCCCCGCCGTGGCGCCGGACTGGCGGCGCGACACCGCCGCCTTCGCCGAGGCCGAGCGGCAGCTCACCGCCTACTTCGCGGGCGAGTCCCGGGACTTCCGCCTCGAATTCGCCGCGGAGGGCACGGAGTTCCGCCGCCGCGTCTGGGACGCCCTGGACGCCATCCCCTACGGCGCCACCACCACCTACGGCGAGCTCGCCGCCCGCATCGGCGCCTCCCGCGCCGCGGTCCGCGCGGTCGGCGGGGCCGTCGGCGCCAACCCGCTGCTCGTGCTGCGCCCCTGCCACCGGGTGATCGGCGCGGACGGCTCGCTCACCGGCTACGCGGGCGGCCTGGACCGCAAGCGCGCCCTGCTCGCCCTCGAAGGCACCGGAGGCGCCGGAGGCATCGGAGGCACGGCGGGACGGTGAGCCGGGGCCCGGCCCGGGTCCCGCCCGGGCCGCCGGGCCCGCCCCCGGCTCATCCGGCGGTGACCGCGCCGATCCACATCCCCACCACGAGCAGGCACGCGAACAGCTCCACGAGGACGCTCGTGCCCAGCGCCCGCATCACGTTCCGGGTGGACGCCCACGCCGCGCCGTGCCCGCCCAGACGCCTGCGCTCCACGCCGTAGAGCCCGGCGACGAACCCCGGGACCGCGCCCAGCACCGGGATCACGAAGAAGCCGGCGATGCCGCAGACCCCCGCCACCAGGAAGGTGCGGCGCGTGATGCCCGCGCCCCGGAGGCGGCGGGGCGGCAGCAGCCAGCCGACGGCCCGCTCCAGCAGCAGCACCCCCGTCGCCCCCGCCAGCACGGCCCAGGCGAGGGCGGTCCGGTCGGTCATCGACCACCACAGCACGCCGGCCCACACGATCGGCGGCCCCGGCACTCCGGGGGTGACGACGCCGAGCAGGCCGAGCAGCATCACGAGGCCGACCAGGACCAGCTGCCACGTCCCCATGAACCAAGGCTGCCGGAAGCCGGGCGGCGGCGCCCCCGGACCATTACGGCCACGGTGGCCGATACCCGACCACGGCCTCCCACCTGCGGGGATGCTGACCAGGGTCCGCGTCAGCGGCGTGCGGTCCAGCCGTGCGCGGCGGCGTGCCAGCCCAGCTGGAGCCGGGTGGTCACCCCGGCCAGCTCCATCAGCCGCTTCACCCGGCGCTGCACCGTGCGCAGCCCGAGCCCGAGCTGCTTGGCGACGCTCGCGTCGGTCAGGCCGTCCATCAGCAGCGAGAGCACCGCCAGGTCGAGCGCGTCGGGCCCCGCCGCGGCGCCGTCGGCGGCACGCCGGGCCGCGTCCGCACAGACCCGGAGGGGGAGGGCCTCGTTCCAGATGTCCTCGAACAAGTTCACCAGCGACGCGAGCAGCGGGCCGGGGTGGACGACCAGGGCCGCCGGCTCGGGCAGTTCGGGAAGCGCGGCGAGCCCGGCCGTGCGAGGGGTGAGCGGAAGCAGGGCAACTGCGCGGTCGGCGATCACCAGTTCGGCGGGAATGCGCTCCGCGACGCGCATCAGGGCCGGATCCCCGGAATCCGGCAGCGCGGCGAGGCCGGCGCGTTCGACGACGGTGCGGTGGGGTATGCCGGACGCTGTGTCCGATGAAACGGCCGAGCCGTCCGCGCTTCCCGAGCTGTCAGAGCCGCCCGATCCGTCCGGGCCGAACGGTCCCTCCGGGCCGCCCGAGCCGTCCGGTGCGGCCCGGCCGGCCGTCCGCCAGGGCCTTCCCGTCAGCAGTGCGCATATCTCCACGCAGGCGCCGCGGCGTATGCGCAGCAGCCGTTCGTCAACACAGCGTGCGCCCGTCACCAGTTCCACACCGCTGTGTCCCGCGGGCTGCAGCCGTTCCTTTTCCGTCCCCCCGCAACGGCCCATCTCCCGGACTGCGGCAGGCCCTTCCAGTCCAATGGCACCGAGCACACGACATCCCTCCCCGCGACCGCTTTTCGACTCGGTCATCATCCCCGGGTGAGGTCTGCCGTGCACTCTTCCCGTATGCCCAAGAGTATGGACAATAAGGGCATGAGCCAGCAGGGGGACCCGCGCACCGGCCAAGAGGACGCCTGGTGGGGCGAGTTGTACGACAAGAATGCACCGGATATCGGCTCCGCCGCCGGGGACGACAGCAGCCTGGACGAGCGCTTCACCTCCGCATCGGCGGTGGTGAGGGCGGAAGCCGGCGGCGAACGGCCGAAAAGGACGCAGAGGACGGTGAGGGCGCCGAGAGCGGAGCCCCCCGATCCGCCGCGGCCCCCGGATCCCGTCGCCGTTCCACCGAGCGGGCTTCCCTCGCTGCCGAAGGGATATGGGGCGCCCCGTTCGCGCGGGGTGCCCGGGCGTTCCGAATTCACGCCGCCGCCCGGAGCGGAGCCGCCGCCCGAACTGCCCCCGCCTTCGCGCGCGGAGCGGCTCGCCGACGGTCCCGTGCCCGGCCGGGCGGCCAGGGTCCCTCTGCCGAGGATTCCGAAACCACCGGATCTCCATTCGGCGGGACTCCTTCCGGAACTCCTGGAGAAACCGCAGAAGTGGCGCAAGAGCGACCCCCGCAGGCAGAGCGACCCCCGCAGGCAGGCGGAGGTACCGCGGCAGCCGGGGCGGCCGGCACGGCCCTCCGGTCCGGAGCGGCAGGACCCCCGGAGCCG
>NZ_JBAMDC010000485.1:0-4327 GCF_036961605.1 Streptomyces sp. KLMMK | reverse complement strand
CACCGAGATCCTCTCCCTCGCCGCCGCCCCCGAGGTCGTCCTCCGCCGCGCCGACCTCGCCGGCACGCCCGCCGACGGCCTCGACGACGCCCTGGGCCGCGAGCGGGACGCCGCCGCCGACCGGCTCGACCCGGCCGCCGGCCTCGTTCTCGCCGCCACCTGGTGCGACCTGGGTCCGGACACCCCAGGACGGCTCGTGCTCGCCGTGCACCACCTCGCCGTCGACGGCGTCTCCTGGCGCATCCTGCTGCCCGACCTGCGCGACGCCTACGAGGGGCGCGAACTCGCCCCCGCAAGCACTCCGTTGCGCCGCTGGGCCCACGGTCTGAACGCCGCCGCCACCGGCGACGCCGTCCGCGCCCAGCTGCCGTTCTGGCAGGAGGTCCTCGCCCCGGGCGCAGGTCCCCTGCTCGGCAGGAGGGCCGTCGACCCGGCCCGGGACACCGCCGGCACCAGCCGCACCCTCCGCCTGACCCTGCCCGCCGCGCGCACCGCGCCGCTCCTCGACCGGGTGCCCGCCACCCGGCGCGCGGGCGTCGACCACGTGCTGCTCACCGGACTGGCCCTCGCGTTCGCCGGCCGCCGGCGCGACCTGCTGATCCGCATGGAGGGCCACGGCCGTCAGGACCACCTCGTGCCCGGCGCGGACACCGCCCGCACCGTCGGCTGGCTCACCAGCGAGTTCCCCGTACGCCTGAGCCTCGACGGCATCGACCTCGCCGACGCCGCGGCCGGCGGCGAGGCCGCGGGACGGGCGCTCGCCCTCGTCAAGGAACAGCTGCGCGCGCTGCCCGACGACGGCACCGGCTACGGCCTGCTGCGCCACCTCGACCCCGCAGCCCGCACCGTGCTCGCCGCGTACCCCGCCCCGCAGCTGCTCTTCAACTACCTCGGCCGGTTCACCACCGACGACAGCCCCTGGAGCCCTGCGGGCGACGCCTTCGCCGCGAGCGCGGACCCGGAGCTGCCCGCTCTCCACGCCCTGGAGATCGGCGCGTTCGTCCACGACCGGCCCGCGGGCCCCGAGCTGACCGCCGTCCTGACCTGGCCGGAGGGCGTTCTCACCGAGGACGCCGTGCGCGAGGTCGCCGACCGCTGGTTCCGCGCCCTCGACGCCCTGACCGCCTACGCCGCCCGCCCCGGCGCCGGCGGGCTCACCCCCTCCGACGTGCCGCTCGCCGGCATCGGCCAGGACGCCCTTGACCGCGTCCTGGCCGCCCGCCCCGGCACCGAGGACGTCCTGCCGCTCTCCCCGCTCCAGGACGGGCTCCTCTTCCACTCCCTCTACGAGACCGCCGCCGACGACCTGTACACCTCGGTCACCGGCCTGGACCTCACCGGCCCGCTGGACGAGGCTGCTCTGCGACGCGCCGTCGACGCCGTCGTGGAGCGCCACCCCGCCCTGCGCGCCGGCTTCGACCACACCAGCGCCGACCGCCCGCTGCAGACCGTCGCCGGGCAGGCCGCCGTCCCGTGGACCGTGCACGACCTCACCGGCACCCCGGCCGGCGCCCTCGACGCCGCCGTGGACGCCGTCGAGACCGCCGAGGCCACCGCGCCCTTCGACCTCACCCGGCCGCCCCTGCTGCGCTGCGCCCTGCTGCGCACGGGCGACGAGCGGCACCGCCTGGTCCTGACCCGCCATCACATCGTGATGGACGGCTGGTCCACGCCCGTCATGCTGCGCGAGATCATCAGCGCCTACGCGGCCGGCGGCGACGCCTCCGCCCTGCCGCCCGCCGCCTCCTACGCCGACCACCTGGCCTGGCTGGCCCGCCAGGACGACACCGGGCACGCCACCGCCTGGGCCGAGGCCCTCGACGGCCTGACCGCCCCCACCCTGCTCGCCGAGACCCTGGCCGCCGAGGCCACCGCGGACGGCGGCACGCGCGCCGGCGAGGTGGACCTGCCGCTGCCCGCGGAGACCGCCGCCGCGCTGACCGCGCTCGCCCGCAGCCACGGCCTGACCCTCAACACCCTCGTGCAGGGCGCCTGGGCCGTCCTGCTCAGCCGCCTCACCGGTCGCACGGACGTCGTCTTCGGCGCGACCGTCTCCGGCCGCCCCGCCGACGTGCCCGGCGTCGAGTCGATCGTCGGCCTGTTCAGCAACACCGTCCCCGTCCGCTTCGCCGTGGACGAGGACGAGACCGTCGCCGCCGCTCTCGTCCGCCTCCAGGAGCAGCAGTCGCGGCTGCTCGACCACCAGTACGCGGGCCTCGCCGGGATCCAGGCGCAGGCCGGGCTCGGCACCCTCTTCGACACCCTGCTCGTCTTCGAGAACTACCCCGTCGACCCCGACGAGCTCACCGCCGCCGACCCGTCCGGCCGCCCGGGCAGCCTGCGCGTCACCGGCATCGGCAACCGCGGCGCCACGCACTACCCGCTGACCGTCCTCACCCTCCCCGGAGACGCGCCACGCATCACCGTCGAGTACCGCCCGGACGCCTTCACCGCCGACCGGGCCGCCGACCTCGGCCGGCGCCTGCTGCGCCTGCTCGCCGCCATGGCGGACCGCCCGTCGGCCACCGTCGGCTCCCTCGACGTCCTCGACCCGGCCGAGCGGCGCACCCTCCTGCACACCTGGAACGCCACCGCGCGCGCCGTGCCCGAGGGCACCGTCGTCGACGCCTTCGAGGCCCAGGTGGCAGCGACCCCCGGTGAGACCGCCGTCGTCCACGGCGACCGGCACTGGACGTACGCCGAACTCGACGCCCGCGCCGACGCGTTCGCCCGCCGCCTCGCCGCCCTGGGCGCAGGCCCGGACGCGGTCGTGGCCCTGGCCCTGCCCCGCTCGGCGGAGCTCGTCGCCGCCGTCCTCGGCACGCTCAAGTCCGGCGCCGCCTACCTGCCCGTGGACCTCGACCACCCGGCCGAGCGCGTCGCCCTGATGCTGGAGGACGCCGCACCCCTCGCGGTCCTGACGACCCGTCCGACCGCAGGGCGCCTGCCCGTCCTGACCGGGGACGGCTTCACGACGCTGTACGCGGAGGACGTCGCGGACGGCATCGCGGACGGCACGTCCGACGCCGCGGACGCCACCCCGCGGCGGCCCGCCCCCGGCGACCTCGCCTACGTCATCCACACCTCCGGCTCCACCGGCCGCCCCAAGGGCGTCCAGGTGCCGCACCGCGGCCTGGTCAACATGCTCGACCACCACCGCTCCACCGTCTTCGCCCGCGCGGTCGAGGCCGCCGGAGGCCGCCGTCTGCGCGCCGCGCACACGGCCTCGTTCTCCTTCGACTCCTCCTGGGAGCAGCTGCTCTGGCTCATCTGCGGCCACGAACTCCACGTCTACGACGAGGAGCTGCGCCGCGACCCGCAGGCGCTGGCCGCCCGGCTGCGCGCCGACCGCATCGACACCCTCGACGTCACCCCGTCCTTCGGCCGGCAGCTCGTCGAATGGGGCCTGCTCGACGGCGGCCGTCATGGCGAAGGCGCCGCAGGCGACGGCCACCGCCCCGTCCTCTTCCTCCTCGGCGGCGAAGCCGTCGACGACGCCCTGTGGACCCGCATCCGCGAGACGGAGGGCGTCATCGGCCACAACTTCTACGGCCCCACCGAATACACCGTCGACACCCTCGGCGCCGCGCTGGACGACAGCCCCACCCCGTTCGTGGGCCGCCCCATCGCCAACACCCGCGTCTACGTCCTCGACGCCCGCCTGCGGCCCGTCCCGGCCGGCGTCCCCGGCGAGCTGTACATCGCCGGCCCCGGTCTGGCCCGCGGCTACGGCGATCGCCCCGCGCTGACCGCCGCCCGTTTCGTCGCCGACCCGTTCACCGGCAGCGGCGAGCGCATGTACCGCACCGGCGACGTCGTCCGGTGGCGCGCGGACGGCACCCTGGACTACCTCGGCCGCGACGACGACCAGGTCAAGATCCGCGGCTTCCGCGTCGAGACCGGTGAGATCGAAGCCGCCCTGAACGACCTGGAGGCCGTCGCCCAGGCGGCCGTGCTCGCCCGGGAGACCGGCAGCGGCGCCAAGCGCCTCGTCGCCTATGTCGCCCCCGTGCCCGGCGCCTGCGCCGACCCCGCCGCGCTGCGGGCCGCGCTCGCCGCGCGCCTGCCCGAGTACATGGTCCCGTCGGCCGTCGTCGTCCTCGACGCGCTGCCCCTCAACGTCAACGGCAAGCTCGACCGCCGGGCCCTGCCCGAGCCCGGTGCCGCCGACTTCGCCGCCGGCGGCACCGGTGGGCGCGCACCGCGCGACGAGCGCGAGGCCCTGGTGTGCGGCGCGTTCGCGAGCGTCCTCGGCCTGCCCGCCGTCGGCGCCGACGACGACTTCTTCGCCCTCGGCGGCCACTCCCTGCTGGCCACCCGCCTCGTC
>NZ_JBAMDC010000484.1:0-4335 GCF_036961605.1 Streptomyces sp. KLMMK | reverse complement strand
GGCCGAGCCCCGGCCCGAGGTGCCCGCAGCCGTCGGGTACGGCGACGCCGAGCGCGAAGCCGTGCACCGCGTGATGCGCGAGCGGCGCGACATCCGCAACGGCTTCCGCACCGACCCCATCCCCCACGAGGTGCTGCTGCGCGTCCTGGAGGCCGCACACACCGCACCCAGCGTCGGCCACTCCCAGCCCTGGGACTTCGTCGTCATCCGTTCCGCGGAGACCCGGCAGGCCATGCACGAACTGGCCCAGCGCCAGCGCGACGCCTACGCCAAGTCGCTGCCGAAGGGCCGGGCCAAGCAGTTCAAGGAACTGAAGATCGAGGCGATCCTCGAGACGCCCGTCAACATCGTCGTCACCGCCGACCCCACCCGCGGCGGCCGTCACACCCTGGGCCGCCACACCCAGCCGCAGATGGCCCCGTACTCCTCCGCGCTGGCCGTCGAGAACCTCTGGCTCGCCGCCCGCGCCGAGGGCCTCGGCGTCGGCTGGGTCAGCTTCTTCGACGAGCGCGAGATGGTCCGCACCCTGGGCCTGCCCGAGCACCTGGAGGTCGTCGCGTACCTGTGCGTCGGCTACGTCGACGAGTTCCCGGACGAGCCCGAGCTGATGCAGGCCGGCTGGTCCAAGCGCCGGCCGCTGTCGTGGGTGGTGCACGAGGAGGAGTACGGCCGCCGCGCCCTGCCCGGCGAGGAGCCGCACGACCTGCTCGCCGAGGCCCTGCGCGGCATCCGCCCGCTGGACGCCAAGGCGCTCGGCGAGGCGTGGGAGCGGCAGAAGCGCATGACCAAGCCGTCCGGCGCGCTCGGCATGCTGGAGATCATCTCCGCGCAGCTGTGCGGCCTGTCGCGCAAGTGCCCGCCGCCGATCCCCGAGCCCGCCGCCGTCGCGATCTTCGCCGGTGACCACGGGGTGCACGCCCAGGGCGTCACGGCGTGGCCGCAGGAGGTCACCTCCCAGATGGTGGCCAACTTCCTGGGCGGCGGCGCCGTGTGCAACGCGTTCGCCAACCAGGTCGGCGCCGAGGTCTGCGTCGTGGACGTCGGCGTCGCGGGGGAGCTGCCCAGCACGCCCGGCCTCCTGCCGCGCAAGGTCCGCGCCGGCACCGCCGACATCACCACCGGCCCCGCCATGACCCGCGAGGAGGCGATGCACGCCCTCGAGGTGGGCATCGAGACCGCCCGCGACCTGGTCGCGGCCGGCAACAAGGCGCTCCTCACCGGCGAGATGGGCATCGCCAACACCACGGTGTCGGCCGCCCTCATCTCCGTCTACACCGAGGCCGACCCGGCCGAGATCACCGGCCGCGGCACCGGCATCAACGACGAGATGCACGCCCGCAAGGTCGACGTCGTCCGGCGCGCCCTCGAACTGCACCGGCCGGACCCGAAGGACCCCATCGGCGTCCTCGCCGCGGTCGGCGGCCTGGAGCACGCGGCCCTCGTCGGCCTGATCCTCGGCGGCGCGTCCCTGCGCACGCCGGTGATCCTGGACGGTGTGAGCGCCGGTGCCGCGGCCCTCGTGGCCCGCGCCATCGCCCCCGAGGCGCTCGCGGCCTGCATCGCCGGCCACCGCAGCGCGGAGCCGGGCCACGTCGCTGCGCTGACGAAGCTCGGCCTGCGCCCCTTGGTGGACCTCGACCTCCGCCTCGGCGAGGGCACGGGCGCCCTGCTGGCCCTGCCGATCGTGCAGAGCGCCGCCCGCGCCATGCACGAGGTGGCCACGTTCGACGCGGCGGGCGTCACCGAGAAGGGCTGACGACCCACGGCGAACCCCCCACGCGCCTCCGGCACGTGGGGGGTTCGCCACTTGCCGCCGGCGGAAGCGCCCGTCCCACCCCGCCCCCGACCCCGCGTCGCACCGTAGGGTGTCCCCACCAGCGCATTCGCCCGCCCACGAGGAGAACCGCACGCCCATGGCCGAGCACAACGAAGCCGTCGCCTACCCCGTCGGACTGCGCCTCTCCGGCCGCCGCGTCGTCGTCCTCGGCGGCGGGCAGGTCGCCCAGCGCCGGCTGCCCGCCCTGCTCGCCGCCGGTGCCGACATCCTCCTCGTCTCCCCCTCCGCCACCCCCTCCGTCGAAGCGATGGCCGACACCGGCGAACTGCGCTGGGAGCGCCGCCGCTACCGGGACGGCGACCTCGACGGCGCCTGGTACGCCCTGATCTCCACCGACGACCCGGAGGCCAACCGGGCCGCCTCCGCCGAGGCCGAGGCCCGCCGCGTGTGGGCCGTGCGCAGCGACGACGCGGACGCCGCCTCCGCCTGGACGCCCGCCACCGGCCGCAGCGAGGGCGTCACCGTCGCCGTGCTCACCGGCCGCGACCCCCGCCGCTCCGCCGCCGTCCGCGACGCGATCATCGAGGGCCTGCGCGACGGCTCCCTGACCGCCCCGCACTTCCGCCCCCGCGCCACGGGCGCCGGCGACGGCACGGCCACCGGCCACGTCGCCCTCGTCGGCGGCGGCCCCGGCGACCCCGACCTCATCACCGTGCGCGGCCGCCGCCTCCTCGCCCAGGCCGACGTCGTCATCGCCGACCGCCTCGGCCCGCGCGACCTCCTCGACGAGCTCCCCCCGCACGTCGAGGTCATCGACGCCGCGAAGATCCCGTACGGCCGCTTCATGGCCCAGGAAGCCATCAACAACGCCCTGATCGAGCACGCCAGGGCCGGCAAGTCGGTGGTGCGACTCAAGGGCGGCGACCCCTTCGTCTTCGGCCGGGGCATGGAAGAGGCCCAGGCCCTCGCTGAGCACGGCATCCCGTGCACCGTCGTCCCCGGCATCTCCAGCACCATCAGCGTCCCCGGCGCCGCCGGCATCCCCGTCACCCACCGCGGCGTCGCGCACGAGTTCACGGTCGTCAGCGGCCACGTCGCCCCCGCCGACCCGCGGTCCCTGGTCGACTGGGAGGCCGTCGCCAGGCTCCGCGGCACCCTCGTCCTGCTGATGTCCGTCGAGAACATCGGCGCCATCGCCGAGGTCCTCGTCCGGCACGGCCGCCCCGCCGCCACACCCGTCGCCGTCGTGCAGGAGGGCACCACCGCCGCCCAGCGGCGCGTCGACGCGACCCTGGCCACCGTCGGCGAGCGCGTCGCGGCGGAAGGCATAAGGCCCCCCGCGGTCATCGTCATCGGCGACGTGGTGACGATCGGCACCGGAACCGGCCGCTAGAGCCCACCGCCCCGCCCCGCGACCGAGCACCCCGCACCGAGGACCGAGAACATGGCCGACATCATCACCATCGACGACCCCGACGACCCGCGCCTGCACGACTACACGGGCCTGACCGACGTCGAGCTGCGCCGCCGCCGCGAACCCGCCGAAGGGCTCTTCATCGCCGAGGGCGAGAAGGTCATCCGGCGCGCCCGCCACGCCGGGTACGAGATGCGCTCGATGCTGTTGTCGGCCAAGTGGGTCGACGTCATGCGCGACGTCATCGACGAGGCGCCGGCCCCCGTCTACGCCGTGAGCCCCGACCTCGCCGAGCGGGTGACGGGCTATCACGTCCACCGCGGGGCCCTCGCCTCCATGCAGCGCAAGCCCCTGCCGTCCGCCGCGGAGCTGCTGCGGAGCACGCGCCGCGTCGCCGTCATGGAGGCGGTCAACGACCACACGAACATCGGGGCCATCTTCCGCAGCGCGGCGGCCCTCGGCATGGACGCGGTCCTGCTCTCCCCGGACTGCGCGGACCCGCTCTACCGGCGTTCGGTGAAGGTCTCCATGGGCGCCGTCTTCTCCGTGCCCTACGCGCGCCTGGAGACCTGGCCGCGCGACCTGGAGACCGTGCGCGGGGCGGGCTTCCGGATCCTGGCCCTCACCCCGGACGAGAAGGCCACGTCCATCGACGCGGCGGCCCCGCACCGGCTGGAGCGGGTCGCCCTCATGCTGGGCGCCGAGGGCGAGGGCCTGTCCACGCGCGCGTTGATGGCGGCGGACGAGTGGGTGCGCATCCCCATGGCCCACGGCATCGACTCGCTCAACGTGGGCGCGGCGGCGGCCGTGTCGTTCTACGCGGTGACGGCGGGCCGCCCGCAGGACTGAGGCCCGCGCAGGGCCGGGGCCCGCCCGGCGGGCGCCCAGGGCGGCCGGCACCGCCGGGCAGTACGCGCCTGAGCGAGCCCTGCAGGCGGTGTCAGTGCCCGCCCGGCGCCCCGAAGAAGCCCTGCAGGCCCTGCTGCCCGTGCCGGCCCTGCTGTCCGGGCTGATCGCTCCGGGAGACCGGAGACACCTGCTGCAGCCCGTCCGTGTTCCGCTCGGGACCCTGGCAGCCCTGCGCGACGGCGATGCCCAGGGCGACCAGCAGCGTCACCACCACGAAGACGGTCAGCCGCTGCCG
>NZ_JBAMDC010000483.1:0-4350 GCF_036961605.1 Streptomyces sp. KLMMK | reverse complement strand
TTTTTAGAAAAAGCCCTGGTGGGTTGACCACCGGGGCTTTTTCGCATTTCCGGGACCACCCTCCCCGCGGGCCGGTCGCGCCGAAGGGTAAGGTCGGGGGGTATCGTTCGCATATTTCCCACAGGAGGCCCCCGGGTGGAGGTCCAGGAGACGCGAGTCCAGACCGACCGCGTCCTCACCATCCCGAACATCCTCAGCATGGCGCGTCTGGTCGGCGTCCCTCTCTTCCTGTGGCTGATTCTTCAGAAGCACGACGGGTGGGCGCTGCTCGTCCTGGCCCTCAGTGGCGTCAGCGACTACCTCGACGGAAAGCTCGCCCGGCGCTGGAACCAGATCAGCAGCCTCGGCCGGCTGCTCGACCCCGCCGCCGACCGGCTCTACATCCTTTCCACGCTCTTCGGTCTGACATGGCGTGAGATCCTTCCGCTCTGGATGACCGCCGCCCTGATCGCCCGCGAGGCGATGCTGCTGGTCATGGTGTGGATTCTGAGGCGCCACGGCTATCCGCCGCCGCAGGTGAACTTCCTCGGCAAGGCCGCGACCTTCAACCTGATGTACGCGTTCCCGTTGCTGCTTCTCAGTGACGGTGAGGGCTGGTTGCCGTCACTTGCCGCGATTTTCGGATGGGCGTTCGCCGGATGGGGTACAACCCTCTATTGGTGGGCAGGGATCCTCTATGTGGTCCAGGTCCGCCGCCTGGTCAAGGCGGACGCCACGGCCGACTGATCTCGCCGCCGACTCCGGCCCTACTCCGGCCATCCCTGGCGTGAAGTCGGCATGACCGTCGTCTCCCGAGGAGGACGCTTCCGACATGAAGGCCGTCGTGATGGCCGGCGGCGAAGGCACACGCCTTCGCCCCATGACCTCGAGCATGCCCAAGCCGCTCCTGCCGGTCGCCAACCGGCCGATCATGGAGCATGTGCTGCGACTGCTCAAACGGCACGGGCTCACCGAGACCGTGGTGACGGTGCAGTTCCTCGCCTCCCTCGTCAGGAACTACTTCGGGGACGGCGAGGAGCTCGGCATGGAGCTCACCTACGCCAATGAGGAAAAGCCACTCGGCACCGCGGGCAGCGTCAAGAACGCCGAGGAGGCACTCAAGGACGATGCCTTCCTGGTGATCTCCGGAGACGCCCTCACCGATTTCGACCTGACCGACCTGATCCGTTTCCACAAGGAAAAGGGCGCACTGGTCACCGTCTGCCTCACCCGTGTTCCCAATCCCCTTGAATTCGGGATCACCATCGTCGACGAGAACGGCAAGGTGGACCGCTTCCTGGAGAAGCCCACCTGGGGCCAGGTCTTCTCCGACACGGTGAACACGGGCATCTACGTCATGGAGCCCGAAGTCTTCGACTACGTCGAGGCCGACGTCCCCGTGGACTGGTCGGGCGATGTCTTCCCGCAGCTGATGAAGGAGGGCAAGCCGGTCTACGGCTATATCGCCGAGGGCTACTGGGAGGACGTCGGCACCCACGAGAGCTACGTCAAGGCCCAGGCCGACGTGCTCGAGAGCAGAGTCGACGTCGACATAGACGGTTTCGAGATCTCCCCGGGCGTCTGGGTCGCCGAAGGCGCCGAGGTCCACCCCGACGCCACCCTCCGCGGCCCGCTCTACATCGGCGACTACGCCAAGGTCGAAGCCGGCGCCGAGATCCGCGAGCACACCGTCGTCGGCTCCAACGTCGTCGTCAAGAGCGGAGCCTTCCTGCACAAGGCCGTCGTCCACGACAACGTCTACATCGGCCAGCAGAGCAACCTGCGCGGCTGCGTCATCGGCAAGAACACCGACATCATGCGCGCCGCCAGGATCGAGGACGGCGCGGTCATCGGCGACGAGTGCCTCGTCGGTGAGGAATCGATTATTCAGGGCAATGTCCGGGTCTATCCCTTCAAGACCATCGAGGCGGGCGCGTTCGTCAACACCTCGGTGATCTGGGAGTCCCGGGGCCAGGCCCATCTCTTCGGTGCGCGTGGAGTGTCCGGCGTCCTCAACGTGGAGATCACGCCCGAGCTCGCGGTACGGCTCGCCGGCGCGTACGCCACGACGCTCAAGAAGGGCTCGACCGTCACCACGGCCCGCGATCACTCCCGCGGTGCGCGAGCGCTCAAGCGCGCCGTGATCTCCGCCCTGCAGGCCAGCGCCATAGACGTCCGAGACCTGGAGAACGTCCCGCTGCCGGTGGCCCGCCAGCAGACGGCGCGCGGCAGCGCGGGCGGCATCATGATCCGGACGACGCCGGGCGTGCCCGACTCCGTGGACATCATGTTCTTCGACGAGCGTGGCGCCGACCTCTCCCAGGCCGGACAGCGCAAGCTCGACCGCGTCTACGCCCGCCAGGAGTACCGGAGGGCCTTCCCCGGGGAGATCGGAGACCTGTCCTTCCCCTCCAGCGTCTACGACTCCTACGCGGGCTCGCTGCTGCGGTCCGTGGACACCAGCGGGGTCGCCGAGGCGGGGCTGAAAGTCGTGGTGGACGCGGCGCACGGCAGCGCCGGCCTCGTCCTGCCCAGCCTGCTCGGCCGGCTCGGCGTGGAGGCGTTCACCATCAACCCCGGGCTCGACGAGTCCCGTCCCACCGAGACCGCGGACGACCGCCGCTCCGGCCTCGTCCGGCTCGGGGAGATCGTGGCCTCGGCCCGCGCCGCGTTCGGAGTGCGCTTCGACCCGGTGGGCGAGCGGATCTCCCTCGTCGACGAGCGCGGCCGGATCGTGGAGGACGACCGGGCCCTGCTCGTCCTGCTCGACCTGGTGGCCGCCGAGCGGCGCAGCGGCAAGGTGGCGCTGCCGGTGACCACCACCCGTATCGCCGAACAGGTGGCTGCGTACCACGGCACCCAGGTCGAGTGGACGACGACGTCGCCCGACGACCTGACCAGGGTCGGCCGCGCGGACACCACGATCTTCGGCGGGGACGGGCGCGGCGGCTTCATCGTGCCGGAGTCCACCAGCGTTTTCGACGGGACTGCCGCATTCGTCCGCCTCATCGGTCTGGTGGCGCGCACTCAGCTCACGCTCAGCCAGATAGACGCACGCATCCCGCGCGCCCACGTGCTCCGCCGCGACCTCGCGACCCCGTGGGCGGTCAAGGGGCTCGTGATGCGGTCCGTGGTCGAGGCGGCCGGGGACCGGCACGTGGACACCACGGACGGGGTACGGGTGGTCGAGGCCGACGGGCGCTGGATCATGGTGCTGCCCGACCCGGCCGAGGCCGTGACCCACCTGTGGGCCGAGGGGCCGGACGACTCCTCGGCGCAGGCCCTGCTCGACGAGTGGTCGGCGGTCGTGGACGGCGCCGGGCGCTGACCGCGGACGCCGGGTCAGGACCCGGCGGGCGTCGTCTCCTTGGAGCCGGACAACCGGTGCCGGAGTGATCCCGCGCCCGGCGCGCCGGTGGGGCCATTGGGAGACGACGCCCCCGACGTGCGACGATGTGCGGCATGTCGCAGCAGCCCCCCGTTCGGAGCACGGTCCCGCCTGCTTCGCGCCCCGATGCCTCCATGTCGCTGCTGACCAACGTGATGGACCACAGCCTCGACGACGGATACGCGGAGGCGGCGGCCAGGCGCAAGGAGGAGGGCGGCAGCAAGCTGCCGAGCCCGCTGCGTGCGAAGCTGGGCCTCGCCGCGGCCCTGCTGCTCGCCGCGGTGGTGGTGACGCTGGGGGCGGCGCAGGCGCAGATATCGGCACCGACACTGGCCAAGGAGCGCCAGCAGCTCATCGACCGCATCGGGCGGGAGACCGAGGCCGCCGACGCGCTGCAGAAGAACGTCGACACCCTGCGGAACGCCGTCGGCACCAAGCAGCGCGACGTACTGGAGGAGCACGGCGGCGACAAGGCCGATGTCGTGTCGCTCCTCGCGGGCGCGACCGCGGTGCAGGGCCCGGGGGTCAAGCTCGTCGTGGACGACGCCAAGCAGACGAAGCAGAGCGGTGGCGGCGGTCCGCGCGAGAGCACCGGCTTCGCCGATACGGGCCGGGTGCGCGACCGTGACATGCAGCGCATCGTCAACGGCCTGTGGCAGTCCGGGGCGGAGGCCGTCGCGGTCAACGGGCAGCGGCTGACGGCGCTGTCGGCGATCAGGGCCGCGGGTGACGCCATACTGGTGGACAACAAACCGCTGGTGCCGCCGTACACGGTGCTGGCGGTCGGTGACGGACAGCAGTTGGCGAATGCCTTCCAGCGCAGCGTCGACGGGCAGTATCTGCGTGTTCTGCAGCAGAACTACGGGATCCGCTACAGCATTTCCGCTCAAGGGGACGTCCGGCTGCCCGCCGCACCGAGCCTGATCGTACGTATCGCACAGCCGCAGGGGGGTGGGGGGGGGGGGGGGGGGGGGGGGGGGGGG
>NZ_JBAMDC010000482.1:0-4366 GCF_036961605.1 Streptomyces sp. KLMMK | reverse complement strand
GTCGCGGCCGTCCTGCGGCACGACGGCGCCGCCGCCGTCGACCCGGACAGGGCCTTCACCGAGACCGGCTTCGACTCGCTGTCGGCCGTCGAGCTCCGCAACCGGCTGAACACGGCGACCGGGCTGCGCCTGCCCGCCACCCTCGTCTTCGACTACCCCACCCCGCAGATCCTGGCCGGTCACATCCGCGACACCCTCTTCGGGACCGCACGGGAGACCCTGCCGCAGCCCACGGAGCTCCCCGCCGCGGCGGACGAGCCCATCGCCATCGTCGGCATGAGCTGCCGCTACCCCGGCGGCGTGCGCTCGCCCGAGGAGCTGTGGCAGCTGGTCGCCGACGGCGTCGACGGCATCGCGGCCTTCCCCGGGGACCGCGGCTGGGACGCCGACGCGCTCTACGACCCCGAGCCGGGCACGCCCGGGAAGACGTACGCCCGCGAGGGCGGCTTCCTCTACGACGCCGCCGAGTTCGACGCCGGCTTCTTCGGCATCAGTCCGCGCGAGGCCGTCGCCATGGACCCCCAGCAGCGCCTGCTGCTGGAGGTCTCCTGGGAGGCGCTGGAACGGGCGGGCATCGACCCCGCGGCCGTCCGCGGCTCGCGCACCGGCGTGTTCGCCGGCGTGATGTACCACGACTACGGCACCTGGCTGACGGAGGTGCCCGAGGACGTCGCCGCGTACTTCGGCAACGGCAACCTCGGCAGCGTCGTCTCCGGCCGGGTCGCCTACGCGCTCGGGCTGGAGGGACCGGCCGTCACCGTCGACACGGCCTGCTCGTCCTCGCTGGTCACCCTGCACCTCGCGGCGCAGGCCCTGCGGCAGGGCGAGTGCTCCCTGGCCCTGGCCGGAGGCGTGACCGTCATGTCGACCCCCGACACGTTCGTGGACTTCAGCCGGCAGCGCGGCCTGGCCGCCGACGGCCGCTGCAAGTCCTTCGCGGCCGCGGCCGACGGCACCGGCTGGGGCGAGGGCGTCGGCGTCCTGGTGGTGGAGCGGCTCTCCGACGCCCGCCGCAACGGCCACCGCGTCCTGGCCGTCCTCAAGGGAAGCGCGATCAACTCCGACGGCGCCTCCAACGGCCTGA
This sequence comes from Streptomyces sp. KLMMK, assembly GCF_036961605.1. Classification (NCBI taxonomy): domain Bacteria; kingdom Bacillati; phylum Actinomycetota; class Actinomycetes; order Kitasatosporales; family Streptomycetaceae; genus Streptomyces; species Streptomyces sp. KLMMK. The sequence goes on along the minus strand of NZ_JBAMDC010000482.1, from coordinate 3,282 downwards.
CCGCCCCCAACGGCCCCTCCCAGCAGCGGGTGATCCGCGCCGCCCTGTCCGGCGCGGGGCTGACCGCCGCCGACGTCGACGCGGTCGAGGCCCACGGCACCGGCACCACGCTCGGCGACCCGATCGAGGCCCAGGCCCTGCTCGCCACGTACGGGCAGGAGCGGCCGGCGGACCGGCCGCTGCGGCTCGGCTCCATCAAGTCGAACATCGGTCACACCCAGGCGGCGGCCGGCGTCGCCGGTGTGATCAAGATGGTGATGGCGATGCGCCACGGGGTGCTGCCCCGGACGCTGCACGTGGACGCCCCCTCGGACCAGGTGGACTGGTCGGCCGGAGCGGTGGACCTGCTCACCGAGGCCCGGCCGTGGGAGCGGGACGGTCGCCCGCGCCGGGCCGGGGTGTCCTCGTTCGGCATCAGCGGCACCAACGCCCACGTGATCCTGGAGGAGCCCGCAGCCGAGGATTCCGCAGCCGAGGAGGCCGTACCCGAAGCGGGGATGACCGGGCCCGGCGAGGCCCAGGCCCCCGCGCTCGTGGCGCTGCCCGTCTCGGCCCGCGGCACCGCCGCCCTGCGCGGCCAGGCCGCGCGGCTGCTGCCCCTGACCGGCACCGGAGCCGGCACCGAAGTGGCCGACCTGGGCCTCGCGCTGGCGACGGCCCGCACCGCGCACCGGGACCGCGCGGTGATCCTGGCGGCCGACCGCGCAGAGGCCGAGGCCGGCCTCGCCGCGCTCGCGCAGGGAACGTCCGCGCCGGGCCTGGTCACCGGCTCGGTCACCGAGGGCGGGCTCGCGTTCCTGTTCTCCGGCCAGGGCTCGCAGCGGATCGGCATGGGCCGTGAGCTGTACGAGGCCTTCCCCGTCTTCGCCGAGCACTTCGACCGGGCCGCCGCGCTGCTGGACAAGTCGCTGGAACGGCCGCTGACCGAGGTGCTGTTCGGCAGCCCCGATGACGGTTCCGACCGCGCCGGGCTGCTGGAGCGGACGGCCTGCACCCAGGCTGCCCTGTTCGCCATGGAGGTGGCGCTGTTCCGCCTGCTGGAGTCCTTCGGACTGCGCCCGGACTGGCTGGCGGGCCACTCCGTCGGCGAGTTCGCGGCCGCGCACGTCGCGGGGGTCTGGTCGCTGGAGGACGCGGTGGCGGCCGTCTCGGCGCGCGGCCGGCTGATGCAGGCGCTGCCCGGGGGCGGCGCGATGGTCGCGGTGCGGGCGGCGGAGGACGAGGTGGCGCCCCTGCTGGACGGGCGGATGAGCATCGCCGCCGTCAACGGGCCGCGCTCGGTCGTGGTGTCCGGCGACGCCGACGCGGTCCTCGCCCTCGCGGAGGGCTTCGACAGGTCCAAGCGGCTGCGGGTCTCCCACGCCTTCCACTCGCACCACATGGAGGCCATGCTGGCGGAGTTCGGCGAGGTCATGGCCGGGCTCACCGCCGCCGACCCGGCCATCCCGCTCGTCTCTACGCTGACCGGCCGCCCGGCCGACGGCGCGGAGCTGCGCTCCCCGCAGTACTGGGTCCGGCACGTGCGCGAGACCGTGCGCTTTGCGGACGCCGTTGCCGCCCTGGAGGCGCAGGGCGTCACCACCTTCCTGGAGCTGGGCCCCGACGCGGTGCTCGCCGCGATGGGCCGGGACTGCACCGACGGCGCCGAGTTCGTGGCGGTCGCCCGCAAGGACCGGCCCGGGGTGCGCGAACTGCTCGGCGCCCTGGCCCGGGTCCACACCCGCGGCGCCGGCGTCGACTGGTCCGTGCTCCACGGCGGCCGCACCGGCCGGCCGGTCGACCTGCCCACGTACGCCTTCCAGCACCGGCGCTTCTGGCTCGACGTCCCCGCACGCAAGGGCGACGCGGGCGGGCTCGGCCAGAGCCCGCTCGACCACCCGCTGGTGGGCGCGGAGATCCGGATGGCCGCCTCCGGCGGCGTCATGCTGACCGGGCGGCTCTCCCTCGCCACCCACCCCGTGCTCGCCGAACACACCGTCCTCGGCACCGTGCTGCTGCCCGGGGCCGCGCTGGTCGACCTCGCGATCCGCGCCGGCGACCTGACCGGACGCCCCGTCCTGGAAGAGCTCACGCTCGAAGCGCCCCTGGTCATTCCGCAGCGCGGGGCCGTACAGCTCCAAGTGGTGGCCCAGGACGGCACCGCGGAGATCTTCTCGCGGCCCGAGGGCGCCGCGCCCGGCGCGGGCTGGACCAGGAACGCGACCGCGCTCCTCACCGACCGGGACGGACCGCGGCCGCGCTCCCTCACCGAATGGCCGCCGCCGGGCGCCGCCCCGGTCGGCACCGCCGGGCTCTACGACCGCCTGCAGGACGGCGGCTTCGCCTACGGGCCCGTCTTCCGCGGCGTCCGGGCCGTCTGGCGCCGCGGCGAGGAACTCTTCGCCGAACTCGCGCTCCCCGACCAGGCCAGGACCGAGGCCGCCGCCTACGGCCTGCACCCCGCGCTCCTCGACGCGGCCCTGCACGTCACCTCGCTCTTCGACGACGGGACCGCGGAGGACGACGGCCGGGTGCGGCTCCCCTTCGCCTGGGAGGGCGTCGCCCTGCACGCCACCGGCGCCTCGGCGGCCCGCGTCCGGCTCTCCCGCACCGGCGGCGAGGGTGGCGCGGCGGCCGGAAGCGTACGCATCGAGCTGGCGGACCCCTCCGGCCGGCCGCTCGCGACCATCGGGTCCTACGCGACCCGGCCCGTCGCGGCCGGGCGCCTGACCGCGGGCCGCGACGCGCTGTTCGCCGTGGAACAGGTGCCGCTGGCGCAGGCGCCCGCCGGGAGCGGCCGCGACCGCCGGTTCGCGGTGCTGGGCACTGACGACCTCGGGCTCGGCCTGCCCGCCTCCCCGGACCTCGCCCCGCTCGGCGCCACCGCGCCCGACGTGGTCCTCCTGCCCGTGCGGCCGGACTCCGGCGACGTGCCCGCGGCCGTACGGTCGGCCCTGCACGGCGTGCTCGGCGTCCTCCAGGAGTGGTCGAAGGACGAGCGGTTCGCCGCGGCGAAGCTCGTCGTGCTGAGCGGGACCGGACTCGCCGGGGCCCCCGTACGCGGCCTGGTCCGTGCCGCGCAGGCCGAGGACCCGGGCCGGATCGTCCTCGCCGGCACCGGCGGCGAACCGCCGTCCCTGACGGCGCTGGCCGCCGCCCTGGACTCGGGGGAGCCCGAAGTCGAGCTGCGCGACGGCGAGGTGCTGGTGCCGCGGCTGGCCGTGGCCGCCGCTCCGGACGGCGCTCCCGGCGAGCCGGACGACGCCCCGGACTGGGGCACCACGCTGATCACCGGCGGCACGG
>NZ_JBAMDC010000481.1:0-4368 GCF_036961605.1 Streptomyces sp. KLMMK | reverse complement strand
CCCTGAGCGAGGTCGAGGCGGCCGTCGGCGGGCTCGCGGCGCTCGGGCACCTGGACGCGACGGGGGTGGCCACCCTGCTCGACCTGGTCCGCGAGCGGTACGCCGGGGACCCGGCCCCGGGCGGGCCGGAGGACCTCGACGGCTCCCTCGCCGGGGGCGTCGCCGCGGTGATCGCCAACGAGTACGGCCTGGACGCCGTGCCGCTGGGGATCGAGGCGGCGTGCGCGTCCTCGCTCGCGGCGCTGGACGTGGCCGTGGGCCGGCTGCGCTCCGGCAGCGTGGACTACGCGCTGGCGGGCGGCGTCGAACTGCCCTGCAATGCCCGCGACATGGTGCTGTGCTCGGCCCTGGGGCTGCTCTCGCACGAGCGCATCACCCCCTTCGACACCGCGGCCGACGGCTTCACCCCGGGGGACGGCTGCGCGCTCTTCCTGCTCAAGCGGTACGCGGACGCGCGGCGCGACGGGGACGCGATCCACGGGCTGCTGCGCGGGATCGGGGCGTCGAACGACGCGAAGTCCCTGATCGCGCCGGACGTGGACGGGCAGGTGCGGGCCATGCGCCAGGCCTTCGGGCAGGCGGGCTTCGACCCGGCGGACGTCGGCTACCTGGAGGCGCACGGCACCGGCACCCGGGTCGGCGACCGGGTCGAGATCGCCGCGGCGGCGCGGGTGTACGCGAGCCCGCACCGGCGGCGCCCGCTGGAGATCGGCTCCGCCAAGTCGTTCTTCGGCCACACCTTCGCGGCGGCGGGCGGCGCCGGGCTGCTGCGGGCGCTCTACGCCCTGCGGACCGGGGTGCTGCCGGCCAACGCGGGCCTGACCGCCGTCAGCCCGGAACTGGACCTGGACCGCATCCCCGCGCGCGTCTCCACCGGGACGGCGCCCTGGGAGTCCGCCCCCGGCCGGCCGCGCCGGGCGGGCGTGAGCTCCTTCGGCACCGGCGGCATCAACTATCACGTGCTGATCGAGGAACACCTGGACGGGCCACGATGAACTTCGAATTCGACACCGAGACCGCGGAGATGCGCGACATGGTCGTGCGCTTCGCCAGGCGCGACCTCGGCGACGGCACGGCGGCGCACGACCCGGAGGAGTTCCGGCGCCGCTGGCAGCTCGCGGGGAAGCAGGGCATCGTGGGCGCGAGCGTGCCCGCCGCGTACGGCGGCAGCGGCCTCGACGCCGTCACCACCGCGGCTTTGATGGAGGCCCTCGGCTACGGCTGCGCCGACCAGGGCTTCGCCTTCTCCGTGGCCGCGCACCTGTTCGCCGCCGTCATGCCGGTCACCGAGTTCGGCAGCGAGGAGCAGAAGCAGCGCTGGCTGCCGCCGCTCGCCTCGGGTGAGGCGATCGCGGCGCACGCCATCACCGAGCCGCACGCCGGGTCCGACGCCCTGAACCTGCAGACGCGCGCCGTGCGGCAGGGCGACGCGTACGTGATCAACGGCAGCAAGTGCTTCACCACCAACTCCCCCGTCGCCGACGTGTTCGTCCTGCAGGCGGCGACGTCGCCCGGCGGCGGCTTCTTCGGCCTGACCACCTTCGTCGTGGAGGCCGGCACGCCCGGTCTGACCGTGGGCCCGCGCTACGACAAGGTCGGTCTGCGGGGCTCGCCGATGGCCGACGTGCACCTCGCGGACTGCGTGGTGCCGGCGGCGAACGTGCTCGGCGAGGAGGGCGCCGGGGCGAGCATCTTCTCGTCCTCGATGAAGTGGGAGCGCACCTGTCTGTTCGCCACCTACGTCGGGGCGATGCAGCGCGTGCTGGAGTCGACGGTGGACTACGCCCGGGAGCGGGAGCAGTTCGGCTCGGCCATCGGTGGCTTCCAGGCCGTCAGCCACCGCCTCGTCGACATGACGATCCGCCTGGAGTCGGCCCGGCTGCTGCTGTACAAGGCCGCGTGCGGGCTGGCCGCGGGCAGCGACGACGAGGTCGCGCCCGCCCTGGCCAAGGTCGCGGTGAGCGAGGCGGCGGTGCAGCTCGGGCTGGACGCGGTGCAGTTGCGCGGCGCCCTCGGGATCCTCGGCGGCGAGGCCGAGACGTTTCTGCGGGACGCGCTGCCCTCCCGCATCTTCTCCGGCACGAACGAGATCCAGAAGAACAATGCGGCCCGGGCGCTGGGCCTGGGCGGACGCCGTTTCCGGAAGCGCCGCTGATGTTGCCCCGGCCGCCGATACCGGACCGGCTTGCCGTACTGAACCGCAAGAGAATCCAGAGGGGATTTCCGGCGTCGTGGACATGATTGTGCACCGAATTCGGCTCCGTCCGAACGTCACTCCCGCCCGTTTCGAAACCTGGGTCAAGGAGACCGACTACGCCACCTGCCCGGAACTCCCGAGCGTGCTGTCATTCAGCGTGCAGCGGGTATCCGCGGACCCGGCGGCTCCCGTTCACTTCTTCGAAGTCATCGGGGTGAGCAGCCGGGCCGATTTCGAACGGGACACGACAAGCGACGCCTTCGGCCGGCTGGTCTCCGATTTCGAGGGAATGGCCGAGGTCGTGGACGAAATGAGCGGAGTCCGCGTGGAGCCCGGATACCGGGTCGCGGCGGGCTGACGGGCTCCGCGCGGCGGGCCTTCAGAGGCGGCCCTGCGCCTGCCGTTCCATGGCGTCGATCAGCCCCGTCTCGTAGGCGATGGCCACCGCGCGGGCACGCGTCCCCGCATCCAGCTTGCGCAGGACGTGGTGGACGTGGGAGCGGACCGTCGTGTTGGAGATGGAGAGCTTCTCGGCGATCTCCGCATTCGACCGGCCCTGCGCGAGCAGCAGCATCACCTCGGCCTCGCGCGGGGTCAGGGAGCCGGCCGGCGGCGGTGCGGGGGCCGGGGGCTGCTCGGTGCGGAGCTGGTCGAGGGCCTTGCGGGCGGTCAGCGGGGCGACCATGGCGTCGACCTCGATGACCGTCTTGATCATGCGGATCAGCTCCTCGGGCGGATCCTCCAAGGAGAGCACGGCCCGCACGCCGATGCGCAGGGCCTCGAAGGCCCTGGGGGTCGTGTCGGGCCGGGCGAGGAGGATGACCTTGGCCATCCGGGAGAGTTCGGCGAGTTCACTGGTGTCGTCGATGCTGAGTGCCGGGGCCACCACGACAATGGCATCCGGAGCCATCTCCTTGGCGGCCGCCACCGTGCTGCGCACGGACGTTTTCGTGTGTGCTTCCAGGCCGTGCTGGCCCAGCAGTGCCTGCATACCCGCTCCCAGGATGAGCTTGTCGCAGCACAGCAGTATGCGCATACTCATCGAGCCTGCTTCCAGTTAACGGAACGCTTCCGAACGGAGTCGCTTCGGGGAGCAGGCGCTATTGTGGCCGACGGGGTAGTGGGGGTGAAGACCACCCAAGTCCCCCCGCCGGCGGTCCGATGGCTCAATGACGTCATCTCCGTGGCCACGGCATCCCCCTGAACGTCTCACCCGACTGTACGCCAGCGGCAACTGACGGCCGGGCGTCCCGCCAGGTTTTGGCGGGAAATATGTCACGGTAAAGGCGGCGGGAAGGAGCAGTATCCCCGACCGCGCGACGTACGGGTTCCGGGCCTGGCCGGAATGTTCCGCTGTTTTTCCGGCAGGCCCGCGGACGAGCCGGCCGGCCCGGATTGCCCCTTCCTGCACTGCGTAGTCCGGAGTGTGCGGCGGGTCCTTTCAGACCGTGCGGTGATCGGCCGCTCCGGTGCTCCGGGGCGCCGGAGGGAAGACCGTACGGGGCCGGCCGACACGGCTGACGAAGAAGAGCCTGCCCGACAGGCCCAGTTGCTCCTGGAGCATCGCCCGCAGGGGGTCGTGCTGCATGACGACGCTCAGGGGGTGCAGGGCCAGCCCGGCGGTGGCCGCGTGCAGCCAGTAGTCGGCGATGCGCGCGCCGCCCCGGAAGGCGTCGGCCACCCCGGGGGCTTCCTCCGCGAAGCTCATCAGCACGACGGCGGGGGTACGGCGGATCCCGGCGGCCAGCCCTCCGGCGAGCGACCGGTCGTAGCCGAAGCGGCACAGGAATTTCATGACCGGCGGGGACAGGGCGATCCGCTTCGCGAGCCGCTGCCGGGCCGACATTGGCCCGAAAAGCTGGGTCACGGGGAAGCCGTCGCCGTGGGCGCGCACCGCCGCCGGGCTCCAGCGGATGTACGAGTGGGTTTCCCGCCACGCCGCCGGGTGGCTGAAATCGATCCCTCCGTGGCGGGCGAGGAAGTCCGCGAAGACATCGCGATCATGACGATCTGTCAGGTGGCGGAGATCCGTCGCGGGCCCCCCGGTGGGTGCGTGGCGCGCGAGGTCGCCGAGGAGCTCCGGGGCCAGGGGCCGCTCGTCGTACGGGCCGCGGTTGGTGTGCCGGGCGCGGGCCGCGTCCGACAGGGCGGTCAGGCTCTCGGCGGCCTCC
>NZ_JBAMDC010000480.1:0-4389 GCF_036961605.1 Streptomyces sp. KLMMK | reverse complement strand
GCGCGACCGCCGTTACCTCGCCTACACCGCCACCGAAGCCTTCCTCTGCCTCGACGACTCCGTCTTCAAGGTCGGCCTCGCCCTGTGGGCCGTCACGGCCACACCCGTCCCGCACGGCGTCGTCCCCCTCCTCCTCGTCCTCAACAACGTGCTCGTGGTGTGCTTCCAGGTCCCCTTCGCCCGCTTCGGGACCACCTCCGAGAAGGCGCGCACCTCGCTGTTCCCCCTGGCCGCGGCCTTCCTCGCAGGCGGAGCGGCCCTCGCCGCATCGGCCACCGGCACCCGCTGGGCCGCCGTCACCGCCCTGATCCTCGCCGCGATCGCCTTCACCGTCGCCGAGATGCTCCACGCCACCATCTCCTGGGAACTGTCCGTCACCCTCGCACCGCCCACCGCCCAGGGCGCCTACCTCGGCGTCCACGGCCTCGCATCGGCGGTCCAGCGCAGCATCGGACCCATGGCCGTGACCGGCACCATCGCGGCCGGACCCCTCGGCTGGCTCGGCTTCGGCGCCGGCCTCGCCGCCATCTGCCTCGCCCAGCGCAGGCTCACCCGCGACGACAGCGGGACCGCATTGTCAGTGCCTCCCCTTACGGTGAGTGAGCATTGATCACACGCGCTCAGGGGGAGAGAACATGGCGCATTCACGTGACGGCGGAGGACGGCCGGTGGGCGGCAAGCGGCCCACGGAGAAACGGCTGTCGGGGAAACGCCTGACGGGGGAGGGGAAGCGACCGGCGGGCAGGATGCGCCCGCACACCAAACAGCGGGGCGGCAGGAAGCGATCGCTCACCGAGCGGCGCAAGGCCGGCGCACGGCGCCTGCTGCGCCGCGAAGTCCCCAGCACCGTGGCCGTCCTGGCCGGAGCGGACGACTTCGCGGCCATGCAGGGCTACACGAGCTTCCCCTTCGACGACCACGCCACCTACATGCGGCAGATGGAGGGCCTGCTGCGCGACTTGACCGCCCGCGGCACGCACACGAGCGTCGCCCTCTTCGACCCCGTCGCCTACACCGAGTTCTGCACCGACTCCCACCTCGACCCCGACGCCCCGGCCAGCCGCACGCGCTACACCGCGGAGGTCGCCGCCGCCGGCACCAAGGTCACCTACGAGGGCGAGCCCCTCGCCCGCCTGCTGCCCCGGCTCGTCGCCGAGGCGGAACAGCAGGCGACGTGGGAGTACGCCTCGGCCCTGCTCACCCGCGGCGACTGCGACGCCTGCGGCGAGGACATCGGCCGCGCCGCCTTCGCCAGGGCCACAGCCCTCCTGCGGAGGATCATCCAGGCGGCCGGCCCCGGCACCCACCACCTCGTCTGCAGCATCCCGGCCGAAGGGCGGACCCCGCTCGTGGCCGTGCTGCACACGGAGAGCCGTGACGACGGCCTGCTCCACCTCGGCGAGGCGGCCGCCCTCGTCTTCTGCACCGTCCTCGCGGCAGGCATCGCCACGGAACGGCCGGGCGGAGTGGTCCTGCGCAGCATGCGGCCCGATCACCGCGACACCGTCCGCGGCTGGAACCTCAAGGACGGCGGCCGGCTCCACCCGCTGACCGAAGCGGAGGTCTTCGCCGCCTACTGCACCGACGCCCGCACCGGCGAACCCGTACCGCCCGAGCCCGACGTCGACTACCGCGCGGGGCTGCCCCTGGAGGACTGAGCGACCGGCGACCGCCGGCCGCCGGTCGCCGGTCGCTCAGTCCGGGAACGGATGAAGGGTGCCCCGCCACCCGGCGGGACACCCTTCACCTCTCAGCTCACATCACCGCGACGGCGACCGGCCCGGCTCACTCGCCGGACAGCACCGCCTGCGCGGCCAGACGGGCCTCTTCGGCCGAGTCCGTCGCACGGGCCGCGGCGGCGGCACGCTCGCACTGGGCCAGCGTGTGCTTGGCCAGGGTCGCGCGGACGTACGGAATCGACGCCGCACCCATGGACAGGCTCGTCACGCCCAGACCGGTCAGCACACAGGCCAGCAGCGGGTCCGACGCGGCCTCGCCGCACACGCCGCAGCTCTTGCCCTCGGCCTTGGCGGCCTCGGCGGAAGCCGCGACCAGGTCGAGCAGCGCCGGCTGCCACGGGTCCTGCAGCCGCGACACCGCACCGACCTGACGGTCGGCGGCGAAGGTGTACTGCGCCAGGTCGTTGGTGCCCAGCGACAGGAACTCGACCTCCTGCAGGATCGAGCGCGCCCGCAGCGCGGCGGAGGGGATCTCCACCATCGCCCCGAACTTCGCCTGCAGCCCGGCCTCCCGGCACGCGTCCGCGAACGCCTTCGCGTCCGTGCGGTCGGCCACCATCGGCGCCATGACCTCGAGGTAGACCGGCAGCCCCTCGGCGGCCTTGGCCAGCGCGGTGAGCTGCGTGCGCAGCACGTCCGGGTGGTCGAGCAGGGTGCGCAGACCCCGCACGCCCAGCGCCGGGTTGGGCTCGTCGGCCGGCGTCAGGAAGTCCAGCGGCTTGTCCGCGCCCGCGTCCAGCACCCGCACGACCACACGGCCCTCGGGGAACGCCTCCAGCACCTTGCGGTACGCCTCGACCTGCTTGGCCTCGGACGGCGCCTTCTTGCTGTCGTCCAGGAACAGGAACTCGGTACGGAACAGACCGACGCCCTCGGCACCCGCCTCGACGGCCGCCGGCACGTCCCCCGGACCACCGACGTTCGCCAGCAGGGGCACCTTGTGCCCGTCCGACGTCGCACCCGGACCGGACGACGCCGACAGCGCGGCCTTGCGCTCCTCGGCCGTCTTGATCAGCTCCGCGCGCTTCTCCGGGCTCGGGTCGACGAAGATGTCGCCCGTGCTGCCGTCCACGGCCACCACCGTGCCCTCGGCAAGCTCACCCGCACCCGGCAGCGCCACGACCGCCGGCACTCCGAGCGCACGCGCCAGGATGGCGCTGTGGCTGGTCGGCCCGCCCTCCTCGGTCACGAAGCCCAGCACCAGGGTCGGGTCGAGCAGGGCGGTGTCGGCGGGAGCGAGGTCCCGGGCGATCAGCACGTAAGGCTCGTCGCTGTCCGGCACGCCCGGCATCGGCACGCCCAGCAGGCGCGCGACGATGCGGTTGCGCACGTCGTCCAGGTCGGCCACCCGGCCGGCCAGGTACTCGCCGGCGTTGGCGAGCAGCGCGCGATAGGCGGCGAAGGCGTCGTACACCGCGCGCTCCGCGGTGCTGCCGACGGTGATGCGCCGTTCGACGTCGGCCATCAGCTCGGGGTCCTGGGCCATCATGGCCTGGGCCTCCAGCACGTGCTGGGCCTCGCCGCCGGCCAGGTTGCCGCGCGCGATGAGGTCGGCGGCCACAGCTTCCACGGCCTGGCGCGCGCGGCCCTGCTCGCGCGGCGCCTCGTCCGTCGGAATCTGCTTGGCCGGCGGCTCCAGAACCGCCGTGCCCATGTGCCGGACCTCGCCGATCGCCACACCGTGGCTCACGCCGACGCCTCGCAGCGTTGTCTCCATTTCACCCGTCTCCGGTTGATGCGGCGGCTCGGGCCGCCGCGGTGGATGTCGTACGTGCCGCTCCCCTTCTCAGGGAGCGGTATCGGCTACTTCCAGCTGAAGAGCTGGTCGCCGGCCTTGACGTCGCCGTCCTCGCGGACGTCGCCGAGCGAGTCGGCGGTGGCCTCGAGCGCGACGATCGGGCAGATCGGCGACTTGCCGGCCTCTTCGACGGCGACCGGGTTCCAGCGCACGACCTCCTGGCCGCGCGTCACGGTGTCGCCCTTGTTGACGAGCAGTTCGAAGCCCTCGCCGTTGAGCTGGACGGTGTCGATGCCGAGGTGCGTCAGCACCCCGTGGCCCTCGGCGTCTACGACGACGAACGCGTGCGGGTGCAGCGAGACAATGACGCCGTCGACGGGGGAGACCGCGGCGTGGGGCTCACGTACGGGGTCGACAGCGGTACCGGGTCCCACCATCGCGCCGGAGAAGACCGGATCGGGCACTGCCGCGAGTCCGATGGCGCGTCCGGCGATCGGGGACGTCACGGTGGTCATGGGAAGCCTCCCAGGTGGAGATTCGTCACGCGCCGTCACTACCTGTCCTGGACGGCGCACTGGTCGGAAGCCTAAGTCATAGGAACTGAGGGTTCCGCACGAGTGATCGGGCCCTTGGCGTGTGCGGTGCGTAATCGATTTGCCTCGCATGAGGAGGGCATGTACTGTCAGATCCCTGCCCACGACCGAGGCCCGCAGACAACTGCTGGCGAGGCGAGGGCGGCACCTATCGGAAGTGATCCTTTCTCGGGTCCACTGCTGTGCCCGTATGTCTTTATGACTGCGGAAAACAGGGTGGCGGGAGAGCGGAAAAACTCCTGATAGAGTGTGAAACACAACGAAGGGAAGCGCCCGGAGGAAAGCCCGAGAGGGTGAGTACAAAGGAAGCGTCCGTTCC
>NZ_JBAMDC010000048.1:0-30074 GCF_036961605.1 Streptomyces sp. KLMMK | reverse complement strand
CGTCCGGCGGGAGCAGCGGCAGCAGCCTCAGCGCCGGGCGCCCCGGCTCGAAGGGGGCACCCGGACCGGCCGCGCCGCCATCCGTCCCGTCGGCCCCGCCTGCCCCTCCCGGCTTCAACTTCAGTTCACCGTAGGCCCCTTCCGGCACAGCGGGCGTCGCCGGCGCGACCGCCTCGATCCGCTCGTACGCCCGCCCCTGCTCCGGCCGCGGGTCGGGCTCGCCCTTGTTCGGCCAGAGGGACATGGCCCGTTCCGCCTGGGCGGTGATGGTGAGCGCCGGGTTGACGCCGAGGTTGGCGGAGACGGCCGAGCCGTCCACGACCGTGATGCCGGGGTGCCCGTACAGCCGGTGGTACGGGTCGATGACGCCCTGGGAGGCGTCGGCGCCGATGGGGCAGCCACCCAGGAAGTGGGCGGTCAGCGGGGTGCCCATCAGTTCGCCCACGTTACTGCCGGGGAATCCGTTGATCTCCTCGGCGATGATGCTCGCGGCCATCGTCGCGGCGGGGATCTGCTTGGGGTTGGGGGCTCCGTGTCCTTGCCGGGCGGTCAGCAGGCCCTTGCCCGGGCCCCTGCTCCTGCGGTGCGTGGTCAGGGAGTTGTCGAGGGACTGCATGACCAGCCCGATGATCGTCCGCTCGGACCAGCGCCGGTTGGAGAGCGACTTCAGCAGCTGCAGCGGGTGCCGTACGCAGCGCGCCGCGAACGCGACGGCGCGGGGCGCCCGGGTGGCCACCGGCACCTGGAGGACGGACAGCGCGCCCATCGCGTTCGAGCCCTTGCCGTAGCGCACGGGCTCGATGTGGGTGTGCTCGTCGAGGTGGGCGGACGAGGTGATGGCGACGCCCTGCGTGAAGTCGGGCCGGTCCCCGTCGTGCGCCTTTCCGTAGCGGCGGTCGTCGGTCTGGGCGCCGACCAGGGCCTCGGAGTTCGTACGCGTCAGGCGGCCCAGCCCGTCGGGGATGCGGGGCAGCAGGCCCTTGTCCTTCATGGTGTGCAGCAGGGTCTGGGTGCCGTACGTGCCGGCGGCGATCACCACCCGTTCCGCGCGCAGCACCCGCGGGCGGGCGCTCCCCCGCCGCTTGTCGGTCGGGACGGTCACGACGCGGTGCCCGCCCTCCCGGTGCTCGGTCACGGCGACGACCGTGGTCATGGGATGGACGACGGCTCCGGCCCGCTCGGCGAGGTGGAGGTAGTTCTCGTTGAGGGTGTTCTTCGCGCCGTGCCGGCAGCCGGTCATGCACTCGCCGCACTCGGTGCAGGCCCGGCGGGCGGGCCCGGCGCCCCCGAAGTAGGGGTCGGCGGTCTCCTCGCCGGGCCGGGCGCGGTGCGTGCCGCCGGCGTCCGCGCCGTCGCCGAAGAACACCCCGACCGGGGCCATGCGGAAGGTCTCCCCCACGCCCAGGCGCTCGGCCGCCGCCTTCAGGTGGACGTCGGAGGGCGTCATCGTCGGGTTGAGGCGGACGCCGAGCATGCGGCGCGCCTGGTCGTAGTACGGCCGCAGCTCCTCCTCCCAGTCGGTGATACCGGCCCACTGCCGGTCCTGGAAGAAGGCCTTCGGCGGCACGTAGAGGGTGTTGGCGTAGTTGAGCGAGCCGCCGCCGACACCGGCGCCCGCGAGGACCATGACGTTGCCGAGCAGGTGGATGCGCTGGAGGCCGTAGAGGCCGAGGGCGGGCGCCCACAGGTAGTTGCGCAGGTCCCAGGAGTTCCTGGGCAGCGTCCCGCGCGTGAAGCGGCGGCCCGCCTCCAGCACGCCCACGCGGTAGCCCTTCTCGCTCAGGCGCAGGGCGGACACCGCGCCGCCGAAGCCCGAACCGACGACGATCACGTCGTAGTCGTAGTCGAACGCTGTCACCATGGCCTCCGAACCGGGCGAACTCGTGGTGCTGAACGAACTCGTGCTGCTGGACGGACTACGCGTACGCGACGGCCGCGCGCGGCCTGCGGGCGGCCGGGTCAGCGCAGGCGCAGCGCCTTCATCACCCGCAGGCTGCGCGTCATGAACTCGGCGTACTTCTCGTCGTCCAGCCCGAAGGCGGGGGCGAGCGGCATGACGCGCTGGTGGGCGACGGTCTGGGCCTCGGTGTACTTGAGGATGCCCTCCGAGCCGTGCCGGCGGCCCAGCCCCGAGTCCCCCATGCCGCCCATGGGGGCCTGTGCGCTGCCGTACGCGGCCGCGTAGGCCTCGTTGACGTTGACGGTGCCGGTGCGCAGGCGCGCCGCGAGGGCCCGGCCGCGCCGCCCGTCCGCGGTCCAGACGCTGGCGTTGAGCCCGTACGGGGTGGCGTTGGCCAGGGCGACGGCTTCGTCCTCGTCCTGGAAGCGGTGCACGGACACGACCGGGCCGAACGTCTCCTCCGCGCACACGGCCATGGACGGCCCGACGCCCTCGAGGACCGTCGGCTCGTAGAAGAGCGGGCCGACGTCGGGGCGGGGCCGCCCGCCCGCGAGGACGGTGGCCCCCCGGGAGACGGCGTCCTCCACGTGCCGGGTCACGGCGTCCAGCTGCCGCTGCGAGACGAGGGAGCCCATGTCGGCGCCGTAGGCGAGGCCGGTGCCGAGCCGCAGGGCCTTCGTGCGGGCGGTGAAGCGCTCCAGGAAGGCGTCGGCGACGGACGCGTGCACGTAGAGCCGCTCGATGGAGATGCACAGCTGTCCCGCGGAGGAGAAGCAGCCGCGCACGGCGCCGGCCGCGGCCTTCTCGACGTCGGCGTCGTGCAGGACCAGCATGGCGTTCTTGCCGCCGAGTTCGAGCGAGGAGCCGATCAGGCGGGCCGCGGCACCCTGGGCGACCTCGCGGCCGGTGCGGGTGGAGCCGGTGAAGGAGACGTAGTCGGCGTGCCCGACGACGGCCGGGCCGACGACCGGGCCCTCGCCGAGGACGACCTGCCAGACCTCTTCGGGCAGCCCCGCCTCGATCAGCAGCTCGCGCGCCCACAGGGCGGTGAGGGCGGTCTGGGTGTCGGGCTTCATCACGACCGCGTTGCCGGCGGCGAAGGCGGGCAGCGCGTCGCCCACGGACAGCTCGAACGGGTAATTCCAGGGGGCGATCTGGCCGACGACGCCGCGCGGGTGGCGCAGCTCGGCGACCTTGGTGAGGAGGGGCACGACGCCCGTGTGGGCCCTGGGCCGCAGGTAGGCGGGCCCCTTGCGCCCGTAGTGACGGGCGGCGACGGCGACCGCCTGCACTTCCTCGTGGGCGTGGAGGCGGGCCTTGCCGGTCTCCACCTGGATGAGGTCGAGGACCTCGGACTGCCGGTCCAGGAGCAGGTCGTGGAAGCGCAGCAGGACCGCGGCGCGCTCGCCCGCGGGCACGCCGGCCCAGTGCGACTGCGCCTCACGGGCGCGGGCGAAGGCCGTGGCCACGTCCTCCGGGGTGGACTCCGGCAGGTCGGCGAGCTTCCGCCCGGTGAGGGGCGTGTGGCTGACGGTGCTGCCGGAGCCGATGACTCCGCGGGTGAGCCGGGCGACGACACCGGGGGTGACGACGTCGTCGGCGGTGCGGGCGCCGGGCGGGGCGACGGGGTTGCCTCCGGCGGGTGGCCCCGGTACGGGGGCCGCCTCCGCCGTCGTCACTGCTGCCACTTCCGGTGCGCCGTGCCGCGAGTCCGTCATACGGGGAGCGTATGACGGAGGACCGCCGCTTGAATACCCGGCGGTAACCCGATCACGTCATTGATCCGGGATTATCACTTGTCCTGGATCTTCAGGTACTTGAGGACGTCCTCGAAGAGCTTGTCACCGTTCTTGCGCCCTTCGCCCTTCTCGGGCATGCGCACTTCCAGCCGCCACGTCACGCTCTTGGCGTCGTTGACGATGATCAGCTCCCGCTTCAGCGCCTTGGGGTCGGCCTCGTTGCTCCCGGACTTGCGGTACACGGTGACGACCTCGGCCGTCTGCATGCCGGGGTACGGGGACGCCTTGACGGTGTCGGCCTTGGCGTCGTTCAGCTTGGTGCCCGGATCAGATGTGTGGCGGGCGATGAGCCGCTTGGCCTCGGCCTCCGCCGAGCCGATGTCCGTCGGTTCGAAGCTCCCCGTGTTCTTGGCCCGCTGCTCCGCAGTGTCCTTGTCCAGCGAGATGCCGAACACACCGCTGGGGTCCTGGAAGTAGACCCAGTTGTCCTTGCTGTCGACGGACTTCTCGTAGTCCTCGGGCACCGCCATCGACGCCCGTACGATCTCCGGCTCGTCCCGCACCTTCCAGTGCAGCGGAATGGCCGGGCCGACGGCGAACGGGTTGACGATCAGCAGCGTCACGGCCGTGGCGACGGCCACCACGCCCACGCCGAGCCCCCACTGCGCCTTGCGGTTGCCCTGCAGCACGGGCGGGACCCACTTGCTGCCGGTGGCCTGCGGCCGGCCGGCCGCGCCGAAGGCGGTCTCCGCGGCCGCCGCCGGGTGGGCGACCGCCTCCAGCGTCCGCCTGACCTCGGCCCTGCCGGGCCGGGCCGCCGGGTTCTTGTGGAGCAGGGCCATGACGAGCCCGCCCAGCATCCCCGCGCCGCGCGACGGCATCTGCGGCTCCGCGGACAGGATGGCCTGCATGGTGGCCTGGGTGTTGGAGCGGCGGAAGGGCGAGACGCCCTCCACCGCGGCGTACAGCACGACGCCCAGCGACCACAGGTCGGACTCGGGGCCCGGCCGCTGCCCCAGGACGCGCTCGGGCGCCACGTACTCGGGCGAGCCCACGAAGGCGCCCGTCTCCGTGAGGCCCTGCTCGCCCTCGATCTGGGCGATGCCGAAGTCGGTGAGGACGACGCGGTCGTCGCGGCCCAGCAGGACGTTGTCGGGCTTGACGTCGCGGTGCAGCACGCCCGCCTCGTGGGCGGCGCCGAGCGCGTCCAGGACGGCCAGGCCGATGCGGGCGGCCTCGCGCGGGTCCAGGGTGCCGTCCGACAGCCGGTCGCCGAGCGAGTGCCCGCGGACGAGCTCCATGACGATCCAGGGGCGGCCGTCCTCGACGACGACGTCGTGGACGGCGACGACCGAGGGGTGGGCGACGCGGGCCGCGGCGCGGGCCTCGCGCTGCATGCGCTGGTGGACGTTCTCCCGCATGGCTGCGGGCAGGTGGTC
This sequence comes from Streptomyces sp. KLMMK, assembly GCF_036961605.1. Lineage (NCBI taxonomy): Bacteria > Bacillati > Actinomycetota > Actinomycetes > Kitasatosporales > Streptomycetaceae > Streptomyces > Streptomyces sp. KLMMK. The sequence goes on along the minus strand of NZ_JBAMDC010000048.1, from coordinate 24,996 downwards.
CGGGACGCGCGGCTCCTTCACGGCGACCTCGCGGTCGACGACCTCGTCGTGCGCCTTCCAGACGGTGCCCATGCCGCCGTGGCCGAGGCGGGAGATCAGCCGGTAGCGGTTGCCGACGCGGCGGCCCGCGCCGGGCTCGGGAACCGAGCCGGTGGCAGCGGCGGGGCCGGGAGCGGGAACTGCTGCGGTGGCGGCAGGCACGGCGGGCGCGGCAGGGGCATGGGCCGCGGGGTGGGGGACGTGCGGCGGCGGCACGGGTGCGGCGTACGGGTTCGGTGCGCCCTGTGTGTAGACGCTCCCGGTGGCGTCGGGAATGCTGCTGGTCGCCGCGACCGGCGCTCTGGGTGGCTGAAGGTCGTAGCTGGTGGGCTCGCTCGCCCCGGTCGGCCCGTTCGGCCGTCCCCCGTCGTTCGTCATGGCCCCATCATTACCAAGGGGGGCCGGGCAGGCGCACCTTCGAATGCGCAAACCCTCCCCATGCGCCTTTAGGGGCTGGATACGGGCCGGATCCGCACGAACGTGTCGAGTACGGCCCGGGCGTGCCGCTGCGCCTGTGCCGCCTTCCCCGCGGGCCCCGCCACCCACACCTCGTACATCTTCCCTCCCTCTTCCCAGCAGGTGTCGTACGTACGCACCGCCCCGCCCGCCTCCGCCTCGGGCCCGTCCCACGTGAACTCCCAGGAGGCCGCGGGGTATCCCTTGTGCGTGGTCTCGCGGACGGTGGCGGAGCGGTAGCCCGGGTAGCGGTCGGGGGCCGCGGCCGCGGCGGCGCGCAGGGTGCCCGCGGGCCCGCCGCCCTGCGGGTCCTGGATGAGGATGCCGAGGCGGAACTGCCGGTCGTGCGAGTAGTAGAAGACGCGGGGCGGTTCGAAGGAGCGGGTGAAGCCGTCGGGCACGGCCAGCGCGAAGCCCGCCGGGTCCTGCACGGCGTGGTACCCCTCCGGGGGCCGTACGGGCGCGCTCACCGGGGGTTCGCGCGTGACGGGCGGGCCGGGCGAGCGGCTGAGCGTCCCGCTGGAGACCTGCGGGGGACGTCCGCCGGCGCCCTCCGCGCCGCGCTCGGCCAGCAGCACGGCGAGGCCGGCTCCCGTGCCCGCCAGGGTCACGACGGCGACCGCGGACATCAGGACGGTGCGGCTGCGCGGCACGTACGCGGGCCTGACCCGGCCGCCGTCGACCCACCCGGAGGCCAGGTAGTCGTGCAGCAGCCGCTCCGCTTCGTCGGCGCCCATCCGCCGCGCCGGGTCCCGCTCCAGCAGCCCCCGGACGACGGGCAGCAGGGGGGCCGCGGCGGCGGGCGGGCGTATCTCGTCGTGGACGACGGCGTGCAGGATGCCGCCCAGCGAGTCGCGCCGGAAGGGGGTCACGCCGCTGAGGGCCGCGCACATCAGCACCCCCAGGGACCACAGGTCGGACGCGGGGCCGGCCGGGCCGCCCGACATGCGCTCCGGCGCGGTGTACTCGGGCGAGCCGAGGAACGCACCGGTCTCGGTGATCGTCGTGGCGCCGCGGACCTGGGCGACGCCGAAGTCCGTCAGCACGACGCGGCCGGTCGCCGACTCCAGGAGGACGTTGGGTGGCTTGATGTCGCGGTGCAGGACGCCGCAGGCGTGCGCCGCGCGCAGCGCCGACAGCAGGGCCATGGCGATCCGCGCCGTCTCCCGCGGGCCCACCGGGCCGTCCGCCGCGAGCACTTCGGACAGCGCGCGCCCGTCCACGAGCTCCATCACGATCCACGGACGCCCGTCCTGGACGACGATGTCGTGCAGGGCGACCACGTTCGGGTGGCTGATGAGCGCGGCGGCGCGGGCCTCTCTCAGGGTGCGGTCGCAGTCGGAGAGGCCGGAAGGGCAGGTGCCGGAGTCCGCGTCGTCCATGTGCAGCTCTTTGACGGCCACTTGGCGGGCCAGCAGCTCATCGGTGGCACGCCATACGGTGCCCATGCCGCCGCGCCCTATCCGCCCGGACAGGCGGTACCGGCCGGCGATCAGACCATCGTGCGCAGCGAAGGTCCCCATGAGCCCATCTTGCCCCACACCTCCCCGGGCCACGGCTGCCGGAACGGACCGGTTCCGGCCAGCTGTGGCGCGCGCCTACCCCCGGCGAAAGGCCGGTTGTCACCTGACATTCACGGCACCGATCCACCCGGTTCCGTTTCTCCCGGACCGCCCCGGGTAAACGGTCTCCCCAGGCAAGCAATAACCAGCCCCAACGTCCCCCAAGCGGTGCAAATTACTGCCGGTTCGGGCGGTTCCCGAAGAACCTGCGATGTAGGTCACATTTGGAGCCGACCAGTGGATGATCTCTGCTTGATAGTGTCGCTCCGTGCTGGCTGACCACCAGCTGTCTTAAGGGAAAGGGGGATTCCCATGAGCATTGCGCAACGCATGTATATTTCCGTTGCCCTGCCCACTCGCCGCAGCGAACCGCACCCTGATGCCGACCGGGTGTCAGGCGCAGGGCGGAACGGCCTCGACCGTACGTCGGCGAAACATCGACGGCCGATACAGGCCCTGTATCCGGGAACGACTCCGGTCTAGCCCGGGCAGCTCCGCGCCTTTTTCGAACATCACCTAGTAACCCATTTCCTGTGGATACCGAGGGCCACCGGCATGCCCGGACCGCCCGGCATCCCGGCATGCCCGGCACCGGGGCCCGCGCCATCGCCATGCCCTGACCAGGCATGCATGCAGGCATGCCGGAATTTCATGCGCCCGGCCGCAGGGACTGGACCCGGACATCCATGCACCCGATGCACTGATGCCTGTGCGGATACGAGTGGGAACCATCAAATGGGCTGTTCAATCAAGGAAATTCAGACCGAGGCTTGGGTGGACGCCCTCCCTCGCGTCGAGCAACTGACCTCTCGGGAGCTTGAAGTCTTCACTCTTCTGTCCCACGGAAGTTCCAACCAGACGCTCGCCGACGCGCTGTTCGTGAGCGAGCGGACGATACGCGCCCACCTCACCAGCATCGCCATCAAGCTGGGGCTCGACTCACGGCTGCAACTGTGCCTGGCGTCCCACGCCCACAACCATGGCTGCTGCATCCGTCCGCTGCATATTGTCGCCGACGACAATAGCCTTGCCGCTTGACCAGGCAAGAGACTGATGCCGTAAGGGAGATGAACTCTCCACAGCCCGATGAAAGGGTGAGGCGAACATGCAGAACCGCAACGTCGACATTCTGGAAGAGATCAGCGAGCAGAACCTCGACGGCCTGAGCGCGGGCACGTTCACCATCGAGGTCGTGACCTACACCGTGGCCAGCTGGGCGCTCGGCAACAACGGCCGCCTGTGCACCGCCACCGTCGAGTGCCAGAAGAACTGCGGCTGATTTCACCTGCAGCTGATTCACCTGGGTGCCGGGCGCACACCGCCCGGCACCCGCCTCTCCGCGAAACCGGAATTCTCATGACGCCTGCACCAACATCCAGCGCAGTGGCAGGAATCCTGCACAAGTATCTCCCGGAGCTACCCGCCGGCGAGATACGGGACCGCCTGCACGACAAATTCCTCGACGAGGCGGCACGCGCCGGTGAGGCGGGAGCCGCCGGCGTGGACGTCGCACCGCCCGCGGCCTATGACCCCGCACTGGACGCCGACGGCCAGCTCTGGGACTACTTCAGCCATTTTGTTCGCGTCTGGGCGGACAGGGTGGACGGCGTCGTGGCCGCCTCGCCCGCGGTCGCGCCGGAGAACACGATCGTCCGGGACTTCGTCAACGGCCTGGCCGGGGCGGTTTCCGGCCTCATGCTGCGCACGCTCCTGGAGGAACTCCACCGGCACCGGGCCGCCGGTCTGCTGTCCGGTGACACACCGGAGGCGCGCTACCGCAGCTTCCGGGAGTGGACCAACAGCGCTGCGGGCCATGCCGAACTCCTGGAGCGCTACCCCCATCTGTTCCTGGCGGTCCGGACGCGTGTGCGCACTGCGGAGGACTACCTGCTGCACCTGATCGCCGAGGTCGGGCGCCACCGCGAGCCGCTGGCCGCACGGATTCCGGGAGTGGGTGCGAACCCCCTGGTCACCGCGGTCTCGCTGGGTGCGGGCGACACGCACAACGGCGGCAAGACGGCGGCGCAGATCCTCTTCGCGGACGGCGGCCGCGTCCTGTACAAGCCGCATCCGATCGAGGCCGAGGTCGGGTACAACGCCTTCATCGGGTGGGCCAACGAGCACCTGGGCACGGGCCTGCGCACGATCAGCGCCCTGCCCGCCGGTGAGGGCGGGTTCGTCGAGTTCGTGCGTACCGAGGAGTTCGCCGGCGAGGCCGAGGAGTACTTCGCGCACATCGGCCGCCTCGCCGGGCTGCTCTATCTGCTCAAGGCCACGGACATCCACTACGAGAACGTGGTCACCTGCGCCGAGGGGCCGGTGGTCGTCGACACCGAGACGCTGCTGACGCCGCGCCTTAGCCGGCCGGCCACCGACGCGGACGGCTCGGCCGCGCACCAGGCGGCCACGGCGATCCGCGACTCGGTCGCGGGAATCGGCATCCTGCCGATGGTGGTGAAGGCGAACGACTCCGACCGGGGCATGGACATCGGCGCCATCGGCTACGACCCGGGCCAGGAGATCCCGTACCGGACGTTCGTGGTGCGCAACCACGGCCGCGACGACATGTTCGTCGAGCTGGCCGAGGCGAGGACGGCGGCGGCGAACGCGAACCTCTCCGTGTTCGGGGCCGCCGCCGTGCCGGTGCCGGTGCAGCGCGAGGTGATCAAGGCCGAGTTCCGTCGTGTCCTGGAGTACGCCCGTGCCCGCCCCGACGAGGTGCTGGGCGCGATCGACACCCATCTCGGCGACGCCCGGTTCCGGCACGTCAACCAGCCCACGATCTTCTACACGCAGCTCCTGCGGATGGCCACCCACCCGGCCGCCATGCGGGATCCGCTCGTCAGGACGGCCCTGCTGAACCGGGTGGTGCTGCGGACCGGCGACGCCCACGAACTGGCCGACGAGGAAGCGCGGCAGCTCGCCGCCTGGGACGTCCCCTACTTCTCGTACTCGGCACGGTCCACCGCACTGCTCGCAGGGTCGGGCACCCCGGCGGGTGAGAAGGTCGTACGGGCCGAGGCCTTCGAGGAACCGGCCCTGGACACCATCCGGCGGCGCATCGCCACGCTGAGCCCGGAAGTGATCGACCGCGAACTGCTCATGGTCGACCTGGCCTTCGTCAACAAACTGCCCGAGGACCAGGAACCGACCGGCTTCGTCCCCGTGCCGCCCGCCGGCGGCACGCCCGTGGACGTCTCCCGGGAACGGCTCCTCGGCGAGGCCGCCCGCATCGGCGACGAGCTGGTGGCCACCATGTTCGAGAGCGCGGACCCGTCCTTCCCCGCCACGTGGATCGCCCCTCAGGTCATGACGGCGGAGCAGAGCCAGTGGAGCCCGGGAACGCTGGGCTACGACCTCTACGGCGGGAGCCCCGGCCTGGCCCTCGTCCTGGCCGGTCTCGCGCGCGAAACCGGCGAGCGCCGGTACGCGGACGCGGCCCGGCTGGTCCTCGGCCCCATGGAGGATCAGCTGCGGCGCGGGGCGATGGACGGGCCGAAGATCTCCGTGGGCGGTATGACCGGACTGGCCGGCACCGTGTACGCGATCACGACCGCCCGGCGCCTGCTGGACACCCCGGGCGGGCTGCCGGCGGGCGAGCTGGCCCGTGAGCTCGCCCGGCGGGCGGAGCCGGACGCCGGCTGCGACTTCGTGAGCGGGATGGCGGGGACGCTGGCCGTCTGCATGGTCCTGTACCGCGACGCGGCGGAGGGCACGGACAGGAAGCTGGTCGAGGAGGCGGCGCGCACCGTCGCCGCGGCGGAGGCCGCGCTCCTGAGGGGACCGCACGCCGAGTACGGCCGGGCCACCCCGTACACCGGCTACGCCCACGGCTCCATGGGGATCGCCCCGGTCCTGCTCGAGTACGCGCACGTCTTCGAGGACGCGGACGTGCGTGATCTGGGCCTCGCCATGGTGGCCGACGTGCTCGGCGCCTACGACGAGAGCGACGGGGACTGGCCCCGGACCTGGGACGGAAAGGAACGTTCCTGCGCCTGGTGTCACGGCGCCCCGGGCATGCTGCTGGGCGCGCTCTCGGCAGTGAAGTACGCCCCTGGTTCGATCCCCCGGGCGCAGTTGGAACGGCTTGCCGAGCTGACGCTGCGGCACGGCTTCGGCAACAACCCGACCTACTGCCACGGGGACCTGGCCGCCGCTGAGATCACCGTCATGGCCGAGCGCGAACTGCCCGGCCTGTTCGGCGGCAGGGTTCCGGACGACCTCTACCCACGCCTCTTCACCCAGGTCGTCGAGCGGTACGGCGAACGGGCCGACACGAAGTACGCCTACAGCAGCAGTCTGCTGGTCGGCCGGGCGGGATTCGCGTGGTCGGTGCTCCGGCACCTCGACCCCGGCACCTACCCCTGCGTGCTGAGCCTCGCCTGACGACCCGGCGGTCCGCCTCCCCTGCGCTCCCCGGTGCGGGCCGCCCCTGGACGAGGTTCCCGGAACCTCCGGGGACCTTTCACGAATAACACGATGGGAAAGGAAAAGTCATGAGCGACATCATCATGGACGCCACCACCGGCTTCGTCTCCGCGGAGGAGCTGGTCCAGCTCGCCGAGGAGCCGAACGAGCTCGCCGCCGGCGCCGCCGCCACCGGCATCCTCTGCGCCACCGCGATCACCGGTGTCATCACCACCGCGAGCGCCGCGCTGCAGGGCGGCTGCCCGACCAGCGGCTGCACCGTCCGCTGCTGATCCGCCGGCCAGGAGTCCGACAGGAGTCCGCTGCGCGGTAGCCATGTGGAATACCGGCCCCGGGAATTCCGGGGCCGGTATCACCGTAACGAGTCAACAGCGAGAATCCATGGTGCAGTTGAGTAACGAATACCTTGAGGAACTGCTGGAGCAGTGCATCAAGGACAGGGCCGAGGTGTTCGGCGGTTTCCACCGGCCGTTCCTGGCGGATTGCGCGCGACGCATGGCGGAATGGGAACGGCGGTGGGAAGCGGACCCGGCCGGCTCCGCCGACGTCATCGATCTTCCGCACGTCGCCGGCTCACTCCTGCGCTCCGTCATGGACACCTGCTGCGAGACCGGCGTACGCACGCTGATCTCGGCCTTCCGCGCCCGTGAGCACGATCCGGAGTGCGCGGCCATGGGATACGAGGAGTTCCACGCGTGGGTCAGCGGGAACGACGGCCGGCAGAAACTGCTCGGCCGCTTCCCCGAGCTGGAACGGCTGCTGCGCCTGGTGGCCGAGCGCCGGGTGGAGCACGCGGAGAACGTCCTGCGTGCCGTCCGGCAGGACCGGCACCTGCTGCAGGAGGCCTTCGGAACGGGCGGGCGCGTCGTCTCCTTCGTCCCCGGCCTGGGGGACTCCCACCGCGGTGGCATGACCGTCTCCCTCCTGCGCTGGGACAACGGCGTGACCGTCATCCACAAACCGCAGAAGGAGAGCGCCCAGCCGATCCTCGAAGCCGTGCGCTCACGGACCGATGAGGACGGCACGTTCTTCGGGCCCGTCCATCCCCGGACGGTCGCCCGCCCGGCCCATCTGTGGCAGGAGTTCATTCAGCACACCGATGTCGACGAGGCCGGGGGCCCGGCCGGGTACTTCCGGCGGTTCGGCCGCGTCGCCGCCCTGCTGACCATGACGGGCGCCACGGATCTGCACTACGAGAACGTGATCGCCACGGCGCGCGGCCCGGTCGTGATCGACACCGAGACCCTGGTGTCCCTGCCCGGCCAGCACGCCGCGGGAGGCGCCGGGGCCCTGGCCCGCGAGATCGAGTCGTCGGTGCTCAACACCGTCCTGTTCCCGGGCCGCTTCAGTGGAGCCGCCCTCGACGTGGACCTCTCCGCCGTCGGATGCATCCGGCCCGCGGACTCCCGGCAGCTCCAGTCGTACCGCGTCGTGGACATGGGCACCGACCGGATCCGGTTCGACCAGGTCCCGGTCGTCGTCGGGCACGGCTCCAACATGGCCACGGTGCAAGGCGAGCGGGTGGACCCGCGGCTGTGGGCCGGTGAGATCACCGCAGGGTTCCACGAGGCCCGCGAACGGCTGCGCACCCACCGGCAGGCGATCGAAGAGGTGGTGGGGCAGTACCGCGACTGGTCGGTCCGCCAGGTCCTGCGCCCCACCTACGTGTACGCCCGCTTCCTCGAAGCCTCCACGCACCCGGCCTATCTGAGGAGCACCGCGGACCGCACGGAACTGCTCGGCAGGCTTCCCCGGCGCCACCGGGGCGTCGACGGCAAGGAGGTCGGGGACGCGCTGCACCGTGACGAGGTGGCGGCACTCGCCGACCTCGACGTGCCGTTCTTCGACGTGCCGTGCGACTCCCGCGACCTCCGCGGCAACGACGGGCAGCGCGTCACCACCGTCTCCGGCCGCCCGGCCGACGTGGGCAGCACGCCGCGCGAGGCCGCGCTGCGCAGCATCGCCGACTTCTTCGAGCGCCCTGCCGGACGCGATCTGACCTACATCGGCTACTCCCTCGGCAGCTCGGTGGACGACGTGTGGGAGGCCCGCCGGGAGCCCGGGCACGACGGCCGGAGCCCCGCGCTCGCCGAGGTGCACGGGTGGCACGCGACGCTCGCCGACCTCGTCGTGAGCGAGGACGACCAGCCGACATGGCTCATGCCCAAGCTCGACGGGGACGGTCTGCGTCTCGGCAGCGTCAACGCCCCCCTGTTCGAGGGCGGCGGGCTGCTGCTCCACCTCGCCGAGGCCGGGCGCGCCCACGGCACCTCCGTGATCGGCGCCGATCCCGGCGACGTCTACGCGGCGGCGATGCCGCGGGAGGTCCCCCCGGCGAACGACGCCCTTTCCTTCTCGCCCTTCACCGGGGCGCTCTCGGCCGTGGTCACCGGGCTGGAGCTGGCACGGCGCGGTATGGACGCCGGCCGCATTCCGCTCCGGGCCGTCCCGGACGGGCGGGGCATCGACGCCCGCAGCCTCTCCCTGGCGGACTTCGACCATCTCAACGGCTTCGGCGGCTACCTCCTCTACCGCGCGGAGTACGCGGGCGAGGACGGCTTCACGCCGGCCGGCCCGGACGCCGGGCAGCTGCTCGACCGCCTGGTGGAACTGGACGGTTCGCCCTCGGAGCACACGGGCGAGCTGGGCCTGGCCCACGGCCGCTTCGGGCGCATCGCGGCGATGAGCGCACTGGCCGGGCAGGAGGCCGACGTCAGCGGCCGGGTCCGCGAGCACCTGGACGCCTTCGCCTCGTCCTACCTGCGCCACCGCTGGCAGGACGACGCGCTGCGGGACGCCGCGAGCAGGACCGGCTGGTGCAAGGGGTACGCCGGAGTCGCCTTCGGCGCCGCCAAGCTCCTGCGGGCCGTGGGGTATTCGGCCGAGCGGACCAGGGACCTGATCGCACCCGAGGTGGAGCGGATAACCGGCGGGGATCCCGGGCCCGACCTCAGCTTCTGTCACGGGGCGGCGGGGCGCGTGGCGATGCTGTGCTGGCTGGCCGACCGGCTTTCCTGGCCGGAGCTGCGGTCCGAGGCCGCATCGCTCAGCGACCGGTTCCTCGACCGGTACGGGGACGGGGGCTGGTCGTTCGGCATCGGGTCCGTATCGGACCTGCCGTCCTTCCTCTACGGCCGTTCCGGCTGGTACTACGCGCAACAAATGCTCGCAGACGCACGGGTCGAGCTGCCGCTGTGCCTGGGCGGCCGCTGATGTCGGAGAAGCCGCCGGTGCGTGCCCGCCGGGTCCGGGAGGTCCACCAGTTCGCGCCCACGGAGTGCGCACTGTGCTGCATCGCGATGGTGCTGTCGGCCTACGGGTCGCACAACTCGGTGACGAAGCTGCGCCGCGAACACGAGACCGGCCGTGACGGACTGACCATCAAGCAGACCGCGGACATCCTGCGCGGGCACGGCATGCAGGTCCGCACCTTCCGCGCCACCACCCGGAGCCTGCACAAGCTGGCGTTCCCGCTCATCACGTACTGGAACGACAGCCACCTGGTGGTACTGGAGAAGCTCACCGACCACCACGCCCACGTCGTCGACCCTTCCGGCGGGCGCCGTAAGTACACGATCGAGGAGTTCGAGAGCAACTACTCCGGCCTGGCCATGGAGGCGACCCCCACCAGCGCCTACACACCGGTCCGGCACCGTGAGCCCAGCGTCTGGCGGGAGTTCCTGCGGGCGATGGGCGGGGCGAAGTGGGCGCTGGTCCAGGCGTCCTTGATGTCGCTGCTCCTCTACGCGTTCACCATCCTCATGCCGATGGCGATCGAGCACGCGATCAACAACTTCGCGAAGTACTTCGAGGACATGTCCCTGCCGCTGGTGCTCGCGGTGCTCCTCGTCCCCATGGCGGCCCACATGGCCGTCTCCTTCCTGCGGTCCGCCTGTCTGGCATCGGTGATCCGCAGTCTGGGGGAGGTGATGATGGGCAGAACGTTCAGGACACTGCTCGGGCTCCCCTACAAGTACTTCGCCAACCGCTCGCAGGGCGAGCTCATGTACCGGCTGTCCAGTATCGCCTCGGTGCGCGACATGCTGTCCAGCCAGATCTCGGCGGTGCTGCTGGACGTGGGAAGCCTGGCCGTGGTGTTCACGTACATCTTCCTGCGGTCCGTGACACTGGGCCTGATCGCCCTGGCCGTCTTCCTCTGCATGGCCGCCGTCGCCGCGATCGCCTACCGGCCGATCCGTAAGGTGACCACCCAGGAGATCAATGAGACCGCCGAGTCCTCCTCCCTCCAGATGGAGGCCATGTCGTCGATCGAGACCCTGAAGGTCTCGGGCATGACCGGTCCCTTCTTCGAGGACTGGCAACGCGTGTACGCCGGGGCGATGGACCGGACGCGACGGCGGATCGTCCTCCAGGGCGCGGCCTCCAGCGCGCAGGGCATGTTCCAGATGTTCGGCCCGCTGCTGGTGCTCGCGACGGGCCTGTGGCTCGTCTGGAAGGGCCGCCTCGACCTGGGCACGGCGGTGGCCGTCCAGGCCATGACCGCCACCAGCCTGGGCACGGTGACGTCGCTCTCCAGCGCGTTCTCCCAGCTCATCATCGCCAACGCCCAGGTGTCCCGGGTTGGCGACATCCTCCACCAGCCCCCGGCTCAGGAGACGTTCGGCGAACGGTCGGTCGACATCCGGGGCGACGTCTCCCTGCGTGACGTGACCTTCTCCTACCCGGGCACCAGGTCTCCGGCCCTGGACGGCGTCAGCTTCGACGTCCGCGCCGGCGAGAGCGTGGCCATCGTCGGCAGCTCCGGCTCCGGCAAGAGCACGCTGGGCAAGCTCCTGATGGGGCTCTACCCCGTCGGGTCCGGCAGCATCGACTACGACGGCACGCCGGTCGGCGAGATCAGCGCGGACTCGTTCTACCGCCGCGTCGCCTACGTTCCCCAGGAGATCGTCCTCAGCAACCGCGCCATCGCGGAGAACATCACGTTCGGCGTCCCCGACGCCGACATGGACACCGTGCGCGAGGCCGCCCGGCAGGCACAGATCCACCAGGACATCGAGGCGATGCCGCTGGGCTACCACACCCAGATCCGGGAAATGGGCGGCAGCCTGTCGGGCGGCCAGCGCCAGCGGGTCGCCCTGGCGCGCGCCCTCGCCCGGCAGCCCGGAGTGCTCGTCCTCGACGAGGCCACCAGCGCGCTCGACACCGTGACCGAGTCCCGGATCGCCGAGGCGCTCGCCGGCCTGAAGTGCACGCGCATCATCATCGCCCACCGGCTGTCCACGATCATGAATGCGGATCTGATCGTCGTCCTGCAGCACGGAAAGGTCGTGCAGACGGGCAGGCACCACGAACTGGTCGCCGTGGAGGGCCCATACCAGGACCTGGTCCGCTCCCAGGTGAACGTCCAGGCCGCCGTGTGAGAGGCGCGCGAGGAACGAAAGAAAGGCGGAGGCGATGAAGGCAACGGGGACGAAAGCGAAGACGAAGGTTCCCGGGGAACGGATCATGTGGGTGTGTCTGGCCGGCTGCCTGGCCGCCGCCCTCGCCGCCCCGTTGTTCGGCGACGACCCGAAGGCCGTCGCGATTCCCGGAGCGGCCGCGGTGTCCATCGCCGTGGGCATCGCGTGGCTCCGTAAGAAGCAGACGCAGTAGCGAGACGCAGCAGCACAGGGGAAGAACCACGTGACACGTTCAGCATCGCTCGGCGCCGTCGGCGCCCTGATAGCCGGCGCGCTCATGGCCGGTACGGCGGCCGCCACGCCGGCAGCCGCCCGAGAAGACCGCGACGGCCACCGTCGTGGGAGCACGGCCGAGGAACGCGGAGTGCGTGCCGCCGCCGACCGGGCGGCGAAGGCGGGCGTCGACTGGCAGGACTGCCCTGCCGACTGGGGCCTGGCGGCTCCCGTCCAGTGCGGATACGTGACCGTCCCGCTCGACTACGCGAGCCCCGGCGGCCGCACCATCAAGATCGCCGTCGACCGGATCGCCAACACGGGCGGCAAGGAGCAGCACCAGGGTGCACTCGTCCACAACCCCGGCGGCCCCGGCGCCTCGGGCCTGCTGTTCCCGATGCACGTCATCGGCAAGAACCCGGTCTGGGCCGGCACCGCCAAGGCCTACGACTTCGTGGGCTTCGACCCACGCGGCGTCGGCCGCTCCGCCCCCGTCACCTGCCAGGACCCGAAGGAAGCCGCCAAGGCCCCGCGGCCCGACCCCGTCCCGGACGGCGAGGCGGCCAAGCAGGCCGGGCGCAAGCGGGCCAAGGCGTACGCCGACGGCTGCTTCGCGCGCAGCGGCGACCTCCTGCCGCACATGACGACCGCCGACACCGCCCGCGACCTGGACGTCATCCGCGCCGCGCTCGGCGAGAAGCAGCTCAACTACCTGGGCGTCTCCTACGGCACCTACCTCGGCGCCGTCTACGCCACGCTCTTCCCCGGCCACGTGCGCCGGATGGTCCTCGACTCCGTCGTGAACCCCTCCCGCGACAAGATCTGGTACCGGGCCAACCTCGACCAGGACGCCGCCTTCGAGCGGCGCTGGGCGGACTGGAAGAAGTGGGTCGCCGGGCACGACGCCGTCTACCACCTCGGCGCCACCCCCGCCGAGGTCCAGGCCCGGTGGGAGGAGCTACGCGCCACGGCGAGGAAGAACCCCATCGGCGGCGCCGTCGGCCCCGCCGAACTGACGGACCTCTTCCAGAACGCCCCCTACTACGACTTCATGTGGGCCCCGCTCGCCGGCATCTGGAGCGCCTACGCCTCCGGCAACGAGCAGCCGCTGATCGCAGTGGCCGCCGCCGCGAACGCGGACCCGGCCGCCACCGAGAACGCCAACGCCGCCTACACGGCGGTGGAGTGCGCGGACGCCGCGTGGCCCACGTCGTGGCAGACGTGGGACCGCGACAACACCCGTCTCCACCGGCAGGCCCCGTTCATGACCTGGTCCAACGCCTGGAAGAACCTGCCGTGCGCCACGTGGCCGGTGAAGCGGAAGCCGACCGTCGAGGTCGGTACGGGCAAGGGCCTGCCCCCCGTCCTGATCGTCCAGAGCGCCCGGGACGCCGCCGCCCCCTACGAGGGTGCGGTCGAACTCCACAAGCGCCTGAAGGGCTCCCGGCTGATCACCGAGCGGGACGCGGGCTCGCACGGCGTCACCGATCTGGTCAACCCGTGCGTCAACGACCGCGTCGAGGCGTACCTCGTGCGGGGGCGGACCGATGCGGAGGATGTGACGTGCGCACCGCACGCGGCGCCGGAGCCGGCGGCGGCCGGAGGCCGGTAGCGGCACTTTCGCTTATTCCGGCACCTGAAAGGTGGGCGCGCTCGCCGAGGCATGCCGGGAGGCCCGGCGGGCGGAGGGCGGCGTACTCGGTGAAGCGGACGGTTCCGCAGTCGCGGCAGCGGGCCTCGCCCCGGGTACGGGCCGCCCAGCCGCCGCGGTGCGTGCAGATTCTCCGCACGGTCACGCACCCCCCATGTGCACGGTGCGCCAGTGGCGGCGCTGCAGCACCAGGGCGTCCCCTGCCGTGAGGGGGTCGTCCCCGGCCGCGGCTTCCTTGTAGGCGGCGGCCAGTTGCGCGCAATCCCCGCACCCGTACATGGGCCGGGCCCCGGCGGGCCACAGCCCGGCGGCCTCCCGGTCCTCCCGGGTGGCAAGCCGGAGGGAGGCGAACGGCGCCTCCCACTCGAGCCCGCCCCCGGGACGGCGCAGGGTGACGCGGCTTCCCGTTCCACCGATCACTTGCGCGACCTGTCCCTCCCGGGTGTCCACCACGAACGCGCCGATCCTGTAGGTCATGCCTCGCTCCTCCCGTGTGCCGACCGTTCCACCATGGCGAGGCCACAGGATGGGGTGCAACCTTTCACTTCAAGCTTCATTCGAGTGAGTGAACGATGGCACACATCAGTGGAGTTGAGCTCGGTAGAGTCGTCGCCGAGAGGCGGTGATCACATGTCCGGCGCAACGCCCACTCTGCTGCGTCGACGACTCGGGGCGATCCTGAAGACGATGCGGATGAGGGCAGGCCTCAACCTCACCGATGCGGCAGAACTGCTGGGCCTGTACGGAGCTCCGACGCTCAGCAAGATCGAGAACGGGAAGCAGCTTCCCGATCTGGAGAAGTTCTTCACCGCGTACGGGGTCGAAGGTGCCGCGTTCATCGCCGAGACCCGGAAGCTCGCCGAGCTCGCCTCGGCCAGCCGACAGCACGACCTCTTCGTGCAATACAAGGACGTGATCCGGGAGCGCTTCGCCGACTTTCTCGAACTGGAACAGATCGCCGCCCGCGTCGACACCTACGCTGCGCTCATCCTCCCCGGAGTGCTGCAAACCGCGGATTACGCATACTCGGTCATCAACGGCGGCAGCGTATGGAAGACGACCCGCGAAGCGCGGGCCTTCGCAGAGCTGCGCATGAAGCGCCAGAAAGTCCTTGCCCCCGCATCGGACAGGCGCCCCCTGAAGCTCCGTTGCGTCCTAGACGAAGCCTGCCTGAGACGCGAGGTGGGTGGCCCCTCAGTGCTTCGCGGTCAACTCGACCGCTTGGTCGACGCCTCCCGGCAGACGAATATTGAACTGAGGGTTATCCCGTTCAAGGCGGGCGCGCACACTGGGGTCGAGGGTGCGTACACCGTCTTCCACTTCGATGTAGGCGACCCCGCCGTAGCGGTGGAAACACTCACGAACTCCTTCTACGAGGAGGAGGACGGGCAAGTCGCGAAGTACGCCGTCGCATTCGATCACCTGCTGGCCCATGCGCTGGATCCCGACGCCTCTCGCGACTTCATCGCCAGGATCGCCAAGGAGACACGGTGAGGTTCAGGAAGAGCAGCTACAGCGCAGGATCCGAGAGCTGCGTGGAGGTCGCCCTACCCCCGGGAGGGCCGGTGAGGTTCAGGAAGAGCAGCTACAGCTCCGGCTCCGCCGAGACCTGCGTGGAGATCGCCCTCCCGGAGGGCACCCGCACCCGCACACGCGTCCCCATACTCATACGCGACTCAAAACGGCCCGACGGGCCGACCCTCCGCGTCGCCGCTGAGCCGTATCGTTCCTTCACCCGCGCCCTGAGGCGCGGCACCCTCGGCGCGCCGCACGACGATGGCCGAAAGGGTCGCGCACGACGGGCTCGGCCGATACCGTAAGGGGGCGCCCCCCTTCGGGCATAGCAAGCGGCCCCCGCCACGGCCGGTATCCGTGGACGAGGGCCAACCGCAAGTAGACGGCTTCCGGTCGTCAGTCCTCAGCTTGTCGGAGGACCGGCGGCCACCGTCCAGCGGCTTCCACTGGTCATTGCCCGGTGCACCACCTCCACAGCTCCCGGATCACAGCCGCGACCCGCTCGTGCAGAGGCTTCCTGCGGTGACGCCCCACTGGCGCCCCCCTCCGCGAGTAAAGGACTCAACCCCCTTTTTCCTGGGCGGAGTTGCCGACCTGCGCCGCCACTCAGCCCATCGCTGCTGCAGCATCATGATCTGTCGTACGAGAGCTACGGCGAACGCCGTAGCGAAGGCGTCACCGAGCGTGGCGGAATCCGCGGCGGTAAAAGCACCGCTCCGCGTCGGGTAATATTGTTCCCGCAACGCCGACGAGCGATCACTGTCGCTCGGGAGCCGAGCGCTCGTAGCTTAACGGATAGAGCACTTGACTACGGATCAAGAGGTTGCAGGTTCGAATCCTGCCGAGCGCACATCGCCGTAAGAGAGCCGGATGCACTGCGCATCCGGCTCTCTTCGTTATTCCGGGCTCCGAGAATGCCGCTTCGCTTCTGCTATGCCGAGGACGGAATCCGTCCTCATTCCCCTCTACGCTCGCCCCCATGAGCAGCAGCCCTCGCGCCCGCTTCGCCGACGACCAGCGCCGTGCCCGCCTCGCCCGGCGCCACCTCCTGCACCCCGGCCTGAGGGCCGGCTCCGTCGAAGAGGTGGCGGACGCTCTGGTCGGGCTGCACGCCACCGATGCCGC
Source organism: Streptomyces sp. KLMMK (assembly GCF_036961605.1). Classification (NCBI taxonomy): domain Bacteria; kingdom Bacillati; phylum Actinomycetota; class Actinomycetes; order Kitasatosporales; family Streptomycetaceae; genus Streptomyces; species Streptomyces sp. KLMMK. The sequence continues at coordinate 8,587 of NZ_JBAMDC010000048.1, read as the reverse complement.
CACCGTCTACCTGTCGGCGTGCGCGCGGCTGGCCGAGCCCTCCCCCGCCGCGGTGGAGCGGGCGCTGTACGAGGACGTGACCCTCGTGAAGCTGCTGTCCATGCGGCGCACGCTCTTCGCCGTCACCACGGAGCTCGCCCCGTACGTCAGCTCCTCCACCGCCCGCGCGATCGCCCTCCGGGAGCGGGCCACGCTCCTCAAGCACCTGCGGGAGAACACCGAAGGCCACGCGCCCTGGGACGAGCAGCGGCTCGCCCGCACCGAACGGGAGGTGCTGGACGCGCTGGACGCGCGCGGCGAAGCCACGACCGCCGAACTGAGCAAGGACGTGCCCGCGCTGCGCGAGACGCTGCTGATGTCGCCGGGCAAGCCGTACGCGTCCCGGCAGAGCGTCGGCAGCCGGGTGCTGCGGATGCTCGCCTCGGACGGGCACTTGCGGCGCGCCCGCCCGCGCGGCTCGTGGACCAGCAGCCTCTACCCGTGGGCGCTCGTGCCGCAGATCCCGGACATCGACGTACGGGAGGCCAAGGCCGAGGTCGCGCGGCGCTGGCTCGCCGCGTACGGGCCGGCCACGGAGGCCGACCTGAAGTGGTGGACGGGCTGGACGCTCGGCGACACGCGCAAGGCGCTCGCGGACGTCGGCGTCGAGGACGTCGGGCTGGCGGACGGCGCCGTGGGCCACGTCCTGCCCGGCGACCTCCCCGCCGGGGACGAAGCGCCCGGGCCCTGGGCCGCACTCCTCCCCGGCCTCGACCCGACCGCCATGGGCTGGCGCGGCCGCGACTGGTACCTCTCCCCCGACCACGTGCCCGCCCTCTTCGACCGTGCCGGGAACGTCGGCCCGACCGTGTGGTGGAACGGCCGCATCGTCGGCGGCTGGGCACAACGGGCCAACGGCGAGATCGCCTGGCGCCTCCTGACGGACGCGGGCCGGGAAGCGGAGTCCGCCATCACCACGGAGGCCGCCCGCCTGTCCGCGTGGCTGGGCACGGTACGGGTCACCCCACGCTTCCGGACGCCCTTGGAGCGGGAGCTGGCGGGACGGTAGCCCTGCCCGGTAGCCCTGCCCGGTCGGCCGCCGCTCCGGCCCGGGGCTGGGATCCGTGATTCGGGTGCGGGTCAGAACAGGCTGGCAGTGGGGGAGGGGTGGGGGGCTTGGGTTCGGTGTGTTGGCTGTGCGGTGGGTGGGGTGTTGGCCGCCGTACTCGCGCCGTCGTGGATGCGGCTGCGTGAGGAGACCGGTCCGTCCGTCTGTGGCTGAGGGGGAGCTGGCTGCTGCCGCGATGTGGTTCCTGCCGTCGTGGGCGCTTCGCTCGGCTCGCCACCGTCGTGGCCGGGCGGGCAACTGCCCCTGAGTGGTGGTTCCTGTGACGGAGGCGGCCTGGTGGGACTGGAGGTGGCTTGCGGCTGGCGACTCGGCCCACTTATCCGCCGCGGCGGGTGGTTGGCCGTCCCCGGGTGGGGCCTCCTGTGACAGCAGAGGCCCAGCGGGGCTGGAGGTGGTCTGCAGTCTCCAACTCGGACCGCTTATCCGCCGCGGCAGGCGGTTGACCGTCCCCGAGTGGGGACTTCTGTGGCAGAGGCGGCCTGGTGCGGCTGGAGGTGGCCTGCAGCCCGCAACTCGGGCCACTTATCCGCCGCGGCGGGCGGTTGGCCGCCCCTCCTTGGCGGCTCCTGTGGCATGGGGCGTCTGCCGGGGCCGCTGAGGCACCCGGCCCCCTCCCGGGTCACTTATCCGCCGCCCTACGACACACGCCGGTTGATAACCGACCCCACATGCATCCCGCAGCCGGACGAGCAACCACCACGGCGGCGAGCCGAGCGAAGCGCCCACGACGGGCCCCGCCGCATCGCGGCAGCAGCCAGCCCCCCTGCTGCCAGCCTGCTCTGACCCGCACCCAACCCACGGATCTCAACCCACCCCCCACCATGCCGAACGCCGCCTACAAGAGCCCCAGGTCGTCCAGCTCCTTGTACAGGGCCGCTCGCGGGTTGTCGGTCGTGCGGCGGGCCGGGAGGCTGAGGCTGCCCGGGGCGGCCGGGGCGGGGTTCCCGGTGCCGTCCCGCTTTCCGCCCCGCTTTCCGCCCCGGGCCCGGGCTCCCTCACGGTCGCGGAAGAGCCACGCGGCCAGCACGCCGCCGATCAGGCCGCCCAGGTGGCCGAGCCAGCTGATGCCGGGGGTGCCGGGGACGGCCGTGGTGAGGATGTAGGCGTAGGACGCCGCCATGACGACGCCGATCAGGGTGGCGCGCCGGGCCCGCCCGCGCCCGCCTGCCGTCTGCCGAGCCCACTCATCGAAACGTGCTTCCCTTCCCGTGCGGCCGCTGCTGCCGCCGCGATCAGGGGCATCGTGCCTGATCGCGGCGGCTGCGCGAAGCCGGGGACCGCGGCGGCTGCGAAAAGCCGGAGATCGCCGGGGATCGCCGCAGCCCGGCTACGCCCGCGCCCTGTCCGACGGCTCGTCCCCGTACGGCGTCGTCATGAATTCGACGGCGCAGGTGCCGCCCGGGTCCTTGAGGTAGACGCCGCGGCCCCCGTACTCGTGGTTGATCTCGCCCGGCTGCTTGAGCATCGGGTCGGCCCAGAACGGGACGTCGCGCTCGCCGATGCGGCCGAGTATCGCGTCGAACTCCTCGTCCGTGACGAGGAAGGCGATGTGGCTGCGGTTGATGTCGCCGGTGGGCACCATGTCGTCGATGAAGTCGATGCCGACGCCGTTGGAGCTGGTGATCTGGGTGAAGCGGCCCCATTCGAGCGGGGCTGCGGTGTCCATCAGCCAGGACAGGAACTCCCCCGTCTCCCGGCGGTCCTTGACGTGGACGATGACGTGGTTCAGTTCGTTGGGCATGGCGGTCCTTTCGAAGGTATCGATTGCCGGGTGAGGCGATTTCAGGTGGCCTTGCGCGGCCCGCCCGGCAGTGCCAGGGCCCCCAGCGCCGCGCACGCCGTGAACGCCGAGGCGATCAGCAGCGCCCTGCCGTAGCCGGCGGCCAGGTCGGCGGCCGTGTTGCCGGTGGCGCGGGCCGCCGCCGTGTGGGCGGCGACCGTCGTGAGTGCGGCCAGGCCGAGGGCGCCGCCGATCTGGCGGGAGGAGTTGACGAGCCCGGAGGCCAGGCCCGCCTCGGCCGGGGCCGTGCCGCTGGTGGCGGCGGCCGTGACGGGCATCAGGGACAGGCCCGCGCCCAGGGTGGCCAGGAAGAACGGGACAAGTACCGCACTCGCATACGCCCCTCCGCCGCCTCCCGCACCCCCGTCACCGATGCGCGACAGCCACAGGAACCCCGCCGTACTGATCGTCATGCCGGTGAAGATCAGCGGACGCGGCCCGGTGCGGGCGATGAGGCGGGTGGAGACCTGGGCGCCGACGACGATCGCGAGCGATCCGGGCAGGAAGGACAGGCCCGCGCCGAGGGCGCTCTGTCCGAGCACCTGCTGGAAGTACAGGGAGAGCAGGAACCACATGGCGAACGCGGCCGCGCCCATCCCGAGGACGAGGAGGTTGGCGGTGGCGAGCGTGCGGCGGCGCAGGATCGCGAGCGGTACGAGCGGATGAGCGACGCGGGCTTCGATCGCCACGAACGCCGCCAGCAGCAGCGCCCCGGCGGCGAACGACCCCCATACGTGCGGCGCGCCCCACCCGTGCGTCTCACTGGCGATGGTGCCGTGCACGAGGGCGGTGAGGCCGGCGGTGACGGAGACAGCGCCGGGCAGGTCGAGGCGGCGCAGCCCGGCGGGGGTGGAGGCGGCGGCCGGTACGCAGGCGAGGGCTGCCGCCAGCAGGCCCGCGCCGATGGGGACGTTGACGAACAGCACCCACCGCCACCCGGCGTACTCGGTGAGCAGGCCGCCGATGACGCCGCCGACCGCGCCGCCCGCCGCCATGACCGCGCTCCAGGCGCCCATCGCCCGTGTGCGGGCGGCCGGTTCGGTGAACGTCCGCATGATCAGGGTGAGGGTGGCGGGCGCGAGGACGGCGCCGCCGACGCCCTGGACGGCGCGGGCGGCGATCAGCAGGGGGCCGCCGGAGGCGAGCCCGCCGACCAGGGAGGCGAGGGTGAACGCGGTGACGCCGGCGAGGAAGGCGCGGCGGGTGCCGACGAGGTCGGCCGCACGGCCGCCCAGCAGCAGCAGGCCGGCGAAGCCGAGGGTGTAGGCGTTGACGATCCACTGCTGGCCGGCGGTGCCCAGGTGGAGTTCGGCGCGGATCGCCGGGAGGGCCACGTTCACGATCGACACGTCGAGGATGACCATGAACTGGGCCGTGCAGGCGATGACGAGGATCGCGGTGGTGGCGCGTGGGGGCCGGCCGCCGGCTGTGGCCGGACCGGCCCTGCGTATGACGGGACGTGGTGACGGGGGGTCGGCAGCGCGCATGGCAATCACGTCCTCCGGCAGGTGGCGGAGCAGCGGACCAAGTGAAACTGGAGATGCTCTAAAAATGTAGCATCTCTATTTCTACTTGCCGGACGGCTACCCTGGGGGCATGACCAGCAGCACCACGACCAGGAGCGGCACCACAGCCAAGAGCGGCACCGCGGCCAAGAGCAGCTCCACGGCCAAGAGCGGCACCGCGGCCGGGGCCGGCGCCGCCACCGGCATGCGCGGCCGCAAGCGCGAGCGCACCCGGCGGGCCATCGCCGAAGCCGCCTTCCGCCTCTTCGCGGAGGAGGGCTTCGACGCCGTGACGCTCACCCGGATCGCGGCCGCGGCGGACGTGGCGCCGGCCACCGTCTTCACGCACTACGCCTCGAAGGAGGACATCTTCTTCGGCCGCCGGGACGAGTTCCAGGCGGGCATCGCCGAGGCCGTGGCGGGCGCGGCGACCGCCGTCGAGGTTGTCGACAGGGTGCACCGCGCCTGCGTCGACGCCTTCGACGCGGTCCTGGACGAGGACTCCCTCCCCCAGGCCCGCACCTTCTCCCGCATCCTGCTGAACAGCCCCGCCCTGCGCCGCAGTTACCTGCCGCTCGGCCAGGCGCGCCGGGAGCAGCTGCTGGACCTGCTGCTGGAGCGGGCCGGGGAGCGCGCCGCGGACCCGGGCGTACGGGCCGAGCTGGAGGTCTTCGCGTCCCTGACCGGCGCGGTCCGCGAGCTGTCCTTCGACGCGCTGCACGCGGCGCTGGCGGCGGGCGAGCCGGCCGAGCGCGTGCGGGAGGCGGCCTGCGCCGCGCTCACCCACGGCTGCGACCGCCTCACCCTCGCCTACGCGGACGCGGAGTTCCTGAACACCGGCCGGCCGTAGCCGTAGCCGTATCGATTCAGCAGATCACCCGGCCCCGCCGGCTCAGCGCGTCACCTTCCACGTCAGCGAGCCCGCCAGCCGCTTGCGCAGCTCCGGGTCGAGGACCGCGTCCGTGCGGTCCACGGCGCGCGCCGTCAGCGTGTGCGGGCGGCCGTCGCCGGGCACGCCGAGCATCCGCGGGACGACCTCGGTCCGGCCGCGCGCGGCCACGGCCTCCAGCCCGTCCACGTACCAGCGCACGGTCGTCGTGGGCACGGCCGGCCGCACGACGACCCGTTCGCGGCGCGAGACCGTTCCGTACCGGCCGCTGTCGCTGGTCAGCACGCTCGCGTGGCGGTAGAAGCCCGCGATCATGGCTTCGCGTCCCGGCAGGTTGAACTCCCGGCCCAGCGTGCGCATGATCGAGTTCTCGGTGGGGCGGTAGAGGCCCTTGGGGTAGTAGCCGCCGCCCTCGTACGCGCCGACCGTGCCGCCGTCCGGCGAGGTCCGCCCGATCCAGCGGTACCACTTCTTGCGCTGTGCGCTCTGCTGCCCGGCGTCCAGCGTGCTGATGTTGGTGTCGCCCGGCTCGGCGCCGGTGTACGTGCCGTACTCGTCGTACTGGTACTCGTCGGCGAGCTTGCCGAGCGAGTGCCCGGTCTCGTGGACGGCGACCTGGTCGGACTTGGGGTGGTCGGAGGACGCGGTGGCGATGCCGTCGTAACCGGCCTGGGAGACCACGTCGTTGTAGCCCGCGCCGCCGTACTTGGCGGAGTTGGACAGGACGACGACGAGGTCCGCGGCCGGCGCCTTCGCCGCGTACGACTCCACGCGGGCGGTGTCGACGCACAGCAGCCGCTCCACGTCGTCGCAGAAGAAGTACGACCGCAGGGCGGTGTCCTTCGTGACGCCCTTGGCCGGGTCGTTGGTGACGCCGGACTCGCGGGAGACGGCATCGACCGCCCACACGTTGAACAGGCCGGCGTAGGACGCGTACGGCTCGACGGCCGACATCTTGGCCCACTTGGTGCGCACGGCGGCGTGGAAGGCGTCCTGCTGGTCCGCGGTGTAGCCGTCGCCGATGAAGACGACGTCGAGCTTGGAGCCGACCGGGCCGTTGCCGACGACGGGGGTGACGTCCCCGTCGCCCTTCGCGGCGGGGGCGAGGGGGCGCGGCAGGGCCGGGGACGTGGGGATGGTGGTGTGGCGGGGGTGGCCGTCGGGGCCGGTGAAGTACTCGACGTCCTGGGTGCGTTGGGATGTGACCGGCTTGTCCGGTCCGGACGCCGCCGCGGGGGCCGTGGCGGCAAGGGCCGCCGCGAGGGCCAGTCCGCCGGCCGCGAGGGATATGCGTCTTCTCATGGGGGGTTCCTCCCGAGCTCCGCCGCCGGTTAAGCGGCGGGTCAAGTCGCTTTAACGCGCGGCTTAACGTAGGGGCCCGGGAGGCGCCCGGCAATGGATGCGGCCGAGGAAACGGCTAAGCGGTCAGCTGAGGAGGCGTCCGGCGTGGCCTCACACCTCGTCCCGTACGAGCCTCAGAAGCCGGTCCAGCACGACCCGTCCGCTCGCCCGTACGCCGTCGTGCTCGTACTCGTCGGTGACCCACGTCCGCAGCCCGCGGATCGCGCGTGCCGTGCGCAGGGAGTGCTCGGTGTCGACGTAGAGGTCGTCGTGGTAGACCGCGGCCGCGACCGGCACCGTGTTGCGGGCGAGGCGCTCGGGGTCGTACAGCGGCGTCCATCCCTTGCGCTCGGCGAGGAGTTCGGCGGTGCGGCGCAGCGGGCGCAGGGCAGGGTGGGTGCGCAGCATCCAGGGATGGACGGTCTCCCCGGTGAACAGGAACCGGCCGCCGCCGTCACCACCGGCACCGCCGCCGGCGCCGTCTGCTTCCCCGTGCCGGTCGAACTGCGGGTACTCCGCCCGGACGCGCTCGGCCGACCAGTGCGTCGCCTGCCCGTCCTGGGCATAAATGGTCTCGTGGAGCAGTGCGTAGAGCGGGCAGTGGGCGCGGGAGAGGATCGCCGCGACCGCTTCGCCGAACGCGTCGGAGAGCCTCGGCCCGTCGGCGGTGTCCGCGAACGCGTCTTCCAGGAGGTAGTGCAGCCGGTGCGAGCCGTCTCCGGTGCCGAGGAGGATGCCGAGCTGCTGGAAGGCCCCGACGGTCAGGAGGGTGCCGTCGGCGAGCACTTCCTCGTGCTCCGCGAGGTGGGCGGCGATGCGGCGGGCGGCGGCCTCGTCGCCGGGGTAGCGGTCGTAGTGGGCGAGGGTCTTGCGCTCCATGCGCGGGTAGGCGGCGCGGTAGACGGCGTCCGCGTCGGCGTCGAGGCCCGGGAGGCCGCCCGTGATCAGCACCTCGGCGAGGCCCTCGGGCGCGTGGGAGAGGTAGGTGACCGCGCAGAAGCCGCCGAAGCTCTGCCCGAGCACCGTCCAGGGCCTGCCGCCGGTCAGCTGCCGCCGGATGAGCTCGCAGTCGCGGACGATGGAGTCGGCGCGGAAGTGCGCGAGATAGTCGGCCTGCTGGGCGGGGGTGCCGCGGAGCGGGAGCGTCTGGCGGGTGGCGGGGGTGGAGCGGCCGGTGCCGCGCTGGTCGAGGAGGAGGACGCGGTAGTCCTCCAGGGCGCGGTCGAGCCAGTTCTCGCGGCCCACGGGGCGTCCGGCGGGGAAGCCGGGGCCGCCCTGGAGGTAGACGAGCCAGGGCAGGTCGTCGTGCTCGCGGGAGGCCGCGACGACCTCGCGCGCGTAGATCCGTATGTGCTCGCCGGACGGGGCGTCGTGGTCGAGCGGCACGTCGAAGTGGTGGTCGGTGAGGACGAGGCCGGGCTGGCGGTGACGGCCGGTCACCGAGGGCACCGCCGCGCCTGCCGGTGCCCCACCGAGCGCCCCTCCGAGCCTCTGTGCGCCCCCTACGAGATCCTGCCCGTCGAGACGGTCCGGCATGGTTCCATCCTCACGTAACTCACATACTCACGACCTCACACGGCGTAACCTACCGAGGGGCGGCAGTGGCCGAGAACAGCACCCACGGCATACGGGCCGACGGGCCCGCCGAGATCGGCCGGCGCGTGCTGCGGCTGCGCACGGCCAAGGGCCTCACCCAGCGCCAGCTGGCCGAGCCCGCCTATACGGCCGCCTACATCTCCACCCTGGAGTCCGGCCGCGTCCGCCCCTCCGAGACCGCCCTGCGCCACCTCGCCGACCGGCTCGGCACCACCGTCGACGAGCTCGCCACCGGCCGCCCTCCGCACCTGGCCACCGGGCTGCGGATGCGCCTCACCGACGCCCGCCGCACCCTGGCCACCGGCGCCGCCGAGGACGCCGCCGCGCTCTACGGGGCGCTGCACGAGGAGGCGGCGCGCGCGGAGCTC
>NZ_JBAMDC010000479.1:0-4326 GCF_036961605.1 Streptomyces sp. KLMMK | reverse complement strand
GAGAAGAGACAGGCGCCGGCGGGCGCGGCCGCCAGGGCCCGCTCGACACCGGCGAGGAAGGTCTCCGCCTCCCGGCGGACCAGGGCGCGGGCGAGGCCGTCCTTGCTGCCGAACTCGTTGTAGAGCGTCTGCCGGGAGACCCCGGCCGCGGCCGCGACGTCCACCATCCGGACCCCGTTCCAGGGCCGGGTGCGAAGCGCCGCGAAGGCCGCGTCCAGCAAGAGCTCTCGTGCCGCGGGCATCGTCGCCTCCCCGGCCGTCCGGCCGCACCACGACTGTGGCCACAGAATTGACGTGCCGCCATACGGTGTCAAGAGCCGTGGGCGGGCCGCGGGTGCCGGAGCGGCGGCCACGGGTACTGTTCAGCCATGTCCGACTACCACGATGATCTGCGGCTGGCCCATGTCCTCGCGGATGCCGCCGACGCGGCCACCATGGACCGGTTCAAGGCCCTCGACCTGAAGGTCGAGACCAAACCGGACATGACCCCGGTGAGCGAGGCGGACAAGGCCGCCGAGGAGCTGATCCGCGGTCACCTGCAGCGCGCCCGCCCGCGCGACGCGGTGCTGGGCGAGGAGTTCGGCAGCGAGGGCACGGGCCCGCGCCGCTGGGTGATCGACCCGATCGACGGCACCAAGAACTACGTGCGCGGGGTGCCGGTCTGGGCCACGCTGATCTCCCTCATGGTGCAGACCGAGTACGCCGGCTCGATCAGCTGGGAGCCCGTCGTGGGCGTGGTGTCGGCGCCGGCGCTGGGCCGCCGGTGGTGGGCGGCCAAGGGCTCCGGTGCGTACACCGGCCGCAGCCTGACGTCGGCGACCCGCCTGCAGGCCTCCCGCGTGGGCCGTATCGAGGACGCCTCGTTCGCCTACTCCTCGCTCAGCGGCTGGGAGGAGCGCGGCCTGCTGCCGGGCTTCCTCGACCTCACGCGCGACTGCTGGCGCACCCGGGGCTACGGCGACTTCTGGCCGTACATGATGGTCGCCGAGGGGTCGGTGGACATCTGCGCCGAGCCGGAGCTGTCCCTGTGGGACATGGCGGCCAACGTGGTCATCGTGGAGGAGTCCGGCGGCCGCTTCACCGGGCTGGACGGCCGGCCGGGCCCGCACAGCGGCGATGCCGCGGCGTCCAACGGCCTGCTCCACGACGAGCTCCTGGGCTACCTGCGCACGTAGCGCGCCCGGGCGGATCCGGGAGTGCCGCCGAGCGCGGTTACGGCCCTGCGCGCCTCTTGTTGGGCACGCCGTGCCGTGTGACGATGAGGGCCCCACGCTTGTGAACTTGTGAATCCCGGCAGGGGGTTCGCGGTCCACCAAGGAGGTGGCTCCAGCCATGCTCGTCCGCGACGCCATGAGCACGGTGGTCCTCACCATCGGCCCCGCCCACACCCTCCGACAGGCAGCCAGGCTGATGTCCGCGCGCAGGATAGGCGCCGCGGTCGTCCTCGACCCCGATACGAGCGGCCTCGGCATCCTCACCGAGCGGGACATCCTCAACTCCGTCGGCGCCGGGCAGGACCCGGACCGGGAGACCGCCCACGCGCACACCACGACGGACGTCGTCTTCGCGGCGCCCGAGTGGACGCTGGACGAGGCCGCGAACGCCATGTCGCGCGGCGGCTTCCGCCACCTGATCGTCCTCGACGGCGAGGGGCCGGTCGGCGTGGTGTCGGTGCGCGACATCGTCCGCTGCTGGCTGCGGACGGGCACGCACGGGGCCCGGGAGGGCACGGCGGCGGGGGCGCTGGCGGGATGAGGGGCTGAGGGGCTGAGGGGCTGAGGGCAGCCGGAGAGGCCGGAGCCCCTTGGCGTCCGGCCTCTCCGGTTGGTACGGCAAGCGGCCGTTGAGCACCCCCGCGGCGAGGGTCACCACGTCCGCGAGGAGCGGCTGGGGACTCCCCCCGGCCGGGGCCGGGGGGCAGCCGCAAGGGGCGCTAGCCGCGCAGGGCCTGGACCGCGGCCTCCAGTCGCTTGCCGTAGTCAGCGTCCGCCTGGCGGAAGTTGTTGATGGCCCGCTCGGCGATGTCGGCGCGCGTCACCTTCGCGATGAAGCCCGCGAGGTTGGCGATCAGGCGCTCCTTCTCCTCCTCCGACATCAGCCGGTAGAGGTTGCCCGCCTGGACGAAGTCGTCGTCCTCGGCGTGCGAGACCACCGCGTGGTTGCCGGTGCCGCCGTTGACGGAAGTGGAGCCCCACAGCGGCTGCCCGGTCTCCCGGGGGCCGCCGAAGCTGTTGGGCTCGTAGTTCTTGGACCGGCCGTGGCGGCCGTCGTAGGCGTAGCCGTCACGGCCGTAGGTGTTCGCCACGGTGGCGCGCGGGCGGTTCACCGGCAGGTGGTCGGCGTTGATGCCGACGCGGTAGCGGTGGGCGTCGCCGTAGGCGAAGAGCCGGCCCTGCAGCATCTTGTCCGGGGAGGGGCCGATGCCCGGCACGAAGTGCGCCGGCGAGAAGGCGGACTGCTCGACCTCGGCGAAGACGTTGTCGGGGTTGCGGTTGAGCTCCAGCTTGCCGACCTCGATCGGCGGGTAGTCCTCGTGCGGCCACACACGCGTGAGGTCGAACGGGTTGAAGCGGTACTGGGCCGCCTCATCCGCCGGCATGATCTGCACCTGCAGGGTCCAGGTGGGGAACTCGCCGCGCTCGATGGCCTCGCGCAGGTCGCGCTGGTGGAAGTCGGGGTCCTCGCCGGCGATGCGGTTGCCCTCGTCCTGGGTGAAGTTCTTGATGCCCTGGTCGGTCTTGAAGTGGTACTTGACCCAGAAGACCTCGCCGGCCTCGTTCTGCCACTGGTAGGTGTGCGAGCCGTAGCCGTTCATGTGGCGGTACGAGGCGGGGATGCCGCGGTCGCCGAAGAGCCAGGTCACCTGGTGGGTGGCCTCGGGCGAAAGCCCCCAGAAGTCCCAGACGTTGTCCGCCTCCTGCGAGCCGGTGTACGGGTCGCGCTTCTGGGTGTGGATGAAGTCGGGGAACTTGATGGCGTCCTTGATGAAGAACACCGGGGTGTTGTTGCCGACGAGGTCGTAATTGCCCTCCTCGGTGTAGAACTTCAGGGCGAAGCCGCGGGGGTCGCGCACCGTGTCGGCGGAGCCGAGGCTGCCGGCGACGGTGGAGAACCGCAGGAACGTCTCGGTCTCCTTGCCCACCTGGGACAGGAACTTCGCCCGGGTGTACCGGGAGACGTCGGCGGTGACGGTGAACGTGCCGTACGCACCGGCGCCGCGGGCGTGCACCACGCGCTCCGGGATCCGCTCGCGGTTGAAGTGCGCGAGCTTCTCCAGCAGCGACTGGTCCTGGATCAGAACGGGACCGCCGGCACCCGCGGTCTCGCTGTTCTGGTTGTCCGCGACCGGAGCTCCGGACTCCGTGGTCAGCGGGCCCGTCGTGGGAATGGTCTCGCCCTGAACCGACACGTGTGCCTCCGTCATCTCGTCCCTCACTCGGCCACTGGGTCCAGCCGATCGCCTGGCTGGACCCGATCGCTTTGGCTTGACCTGATCGCTTGGCCTGAGCCGAGCTCGATCCTACATTAGACAATGTCTAAGTCAAGATGGACCTAACATAAAAACGAGATCCAATCGTGGACGAGGGCCGCTGCTACGCTGGTCCCATCTGACTGATAGGTGAATGGCATGAGTGACCTGCTGGAACGGCTCCGGGGACGCGGCTGGCGGCTGACCGCACAGCGACGCGTCGTGGCCGAGGTCCTGGACGGGGACCACGTGCACTACACCGCGGACGAAGTGCACGCCAAGGCCGCGGAACTGCTGCCGGAGATCTCGCGCGCGACCGTGTACAACACCCTCGGGGAGCTGGTCTCCCTGGGCGAGGTCATGGAAGTGAGCACGGACGGGCGCGCCAAGCGTTACGACCCCAATGCCCACCACGCGCACCAGCACCTGGTGTGCTCCCAGTGCGGCACCATCCGCGACGTGCACCCCACGGGCGATCTCATGGCCGTCCTGCCGGCCGAGGAGCGCTTCGGCTTCCAGGTGGCCGCCGTCGAGGTCACGTACCGTGGCGTGTGCCCCAGCTGCTCCACGAGCTGATCGCGGGGGCACCCGGGGGGGGCTGCGAGCGCGGCGGACCTGGACACGGCAAACCCGGGCCCGGCGGGTTTCGAAAACGGCGGTCCGGAAACGGCGAAGGCCCGGATCCTGAGGATCCGGGCCTTGCCTTGGAGTAGCGGGGACAGGATTTGAACCTGCGACCTCTGGGTTATGAGCCCAGCGAGCTACCGAGCTGCTCCACCCCGCGTCGTTAGCTTTACCCTAACCCTTCCGGCGCAGCAGAAGCAAACGGGTTGCCCCGGCACGTCCTTACGCAGTCA
>NZ_JBAMDC010000478.1:0-4430 GCF_036961605.1 Streptomyces sp. KLMMK | reverse complement strand
GGTTCGCCGCAGCGCAGGGTGAGCAGGGCGACGGCGATGAAGGAGAGGGCGTCGCCGGCGAGCAGCCAGCTGTAGACGGCGGTGGTGCCGGCGGCGAGGGCTCCGGCCGCCGCGAGGCCGCCGACGGCCCAGCCCACGTTGGAGACGGTCCGGTTGACGGCCTGGTAGCGGCTGCGGTCGGGGCCGGCGATGCGGGTCGCGTAGAGCCTGGTGAGGACGGCGGACGCGCGGTCGCCGAGGCTGCCGACCGCGGTGATGGCGAGGAGGAGCCGCAGGTCGGTGGTGGTGAGGAGGGCGAGCGACGCGACGGCGCGGAGGGCCTGGACGGCGGCGAGCAGCGTCCGCAGGGGAAGGCGGTCGGCGAGGAGGCCGCCGAGGGGCGGGCCGGCGATGCCGATGGCGCCGGAGACGCCGAGCAGCAGGCCGATCTGGGCGGTGCCGAGCCCGGCGACGTAGGTGAAGTACAGGACGGCCGTGGCGCCCCAGAGCCCGGAGCCCGTCCTGTCGACGAAGGTGACGGCGAGCATGCGGCGGCCGTCCGGTCCCCCCGGTATCTGCATGCGGTGATCCCCCTTGACGCGAATATTGTATTGATACATACTCAGTTCTGTGGTGGCACAATATGAGATCACTGGTACGAACGCCAAGGGGATTGCCGCGTCCATCGAGCGCGGCGTGGCCGACGGCGCGCTCGCGCCCGGCAGTTCGCTCCCCCCGGTGCGCGCGCTCGCCGAGCGGCTCGGCGTGAGCCCGGGGACGGTCGCCACCACGTACAAGGAGCTGCGCCGCCGGGGCATCGTCGTCACCCGCGGGCGCGGCGGGACCGTCGTCGCCGAAGCCCCGGCCGTCGCCTCCCGGCGCCCGCCGAAGGTGCCCGAAGGGCTGCGGGACCTGGCCGGAGGCCACCCCGATCCGGCGTTCCTGCCCGAGCTGGTGCCGCCCGTGCACGTGGCCCGGGGCGGCCGCTCGCACCGGGCGGCGCCGCGGCTGGCCCGGCTGGAGGAGCTCACCCGCGCCTGGTACGAGCGCGACGGCGTCCCGTCCGCGCACGTGACCTTCGCGCACAGCGCGCTCGACTGCGTGGCCCGGCTGCTCTCCACCGAACTGCGGCCCGGTGACGCGGTGGCGATGGAGGACCCCGGCTACCACCACCTGCTCGACCTCGTGCCGGCGCTCGGCCTGCGGATCGTGCCGGTCCGGGTGGACGACGAGGGCATGCGGCCGGAGGAACTGCGGGCCGCCGTGCGCGGCGGCGTACGGGCCGTCATCTGCAGCCCGCGGGCCCAGAATCCGTACGGCGGCTGCTTCTCGGCCGCCCGGCGCGACGCGCTGGCCGCGGTGCTCGCGGAGGCGCCGGACGTGCTGGTCGTCGAGAACGACTACACCGCGGAGATCTGCGGCGCCCCCCTGCACAGCCTGACCGCCGGCGGCCGGCTCGCCCGCTGGGCCCAGGTCCGCACCGTCACCAAGCACCTGGGGCCGGACCTGCGGTGGGCCGCGCTGGCCTGCGACGCGACAACGCTGGCGCGGCACGACGGGCGGCTGCTGCTGACCTCCGGCTGGGTCAGCCACGTGCTGCAGGAGGCCGTGGCCGGGCTCCTCGCCGACCCCGGAGCCCGGGCCCTGGTCGACGAGGCCCGCACGGCGTACGCCGTGCGGCGCGAGGCGCTCATCGGAGAGCTGGCCCGGCGGGGGATCTCCGCGCACGGGGGCGGGGGCCTGAACGTGTGGGTACCGGTGCGGGACGAGGCCGCCGTCGTCAACGGGCTGCGGTCTTGTGGGTGGTGGGTGGCTGCGGGGGCGCGGTTCCGGATCGGGGCCGGGCCGGGGGTGCGGATCACTACGGCGGATCTGCTGCCCGTGGAAGCCGGGCAGCTTGCCGCGGACTTTGCTTTGGTGCTGGGGGAGGCTCAGGCGACGTATGGCGGGTAGGGCGGTCTTTCTCCCCTACCCGCACGTATCCGGGGGCTCCGCCCGCAGACCCCGTATCGCGCTGAACGCGCTCGTCCCCAATCGCCGGACGGGCTGAATCCGTCTAGCGCTTGCGGCCCAGCTCCTCGTAGAACTTCAGCAGGTCCGCGTTGTCCACCGAGCCCGGGTTCACCGCCTTCTCCAGTGGCGTGCCCTGGAGGAGGCGCTTCACCGGGACCTCGATGCGCTTGCCCGTGAGGGTGTGCGGGACGGCCGGGACCTCGATGACCTCGTCGGGGACGTGGCGGGGCGAGAGGTTCTCGCGGATGGTGCGCTTGATGCGGTCGAGCAGGGCGTCGTCCAGCCGCGCGCCCGGTGCGAGGTGGACGAAGAGGGGCATCCAGTAGCCGCCGTCCGGCTGTTCGACGCCGATGACGAGGGACTCGCGGATCTCGGGGAGGCGTTCGACGACCTCGTAGATGTCGGCGGAGCCCATGCGGACGCCCTGCCGGTTGAGGGTGGAGTCGGAGCGGCCGTGGATGACGACGCTGCCGCGGGGGGTGAGGGTGATCCAGTCGCCGTGGCGCCAGACGCCGGGGAACATCTCGAAGTAGCTCTCGCGGTAGCGGGTGCCTTCGGGGTCGTTCCAGAAGTGGATGGGCATCGACGGCATGGGGTTGGTGACGACGAGCTCGCCGACCTCGCCGACGACGGGCTTGCCGTGCGGGTCCCAGGCCTGGAGGCCGGTGCCGAGGCAGGGGGCCTGGAGCTCGCCGATGTGGACGGGCAGGGTCGGGACGGCGCCCGCGAAGCAGCTGCAGACGTCCGTGCCGCCGCTCACCGAGGCGATCCACATGTCCTCGGCCCCCTCTTCGTGGAATTCGTCGTGGATCCAGCGGAACCCGTCGGGAGGCAGCGGCGAGCCCGTCGTGGCCACGCACTTCACGCGCGAGAGGTCGAAGTCCCGGCCGGGGTGGACCCCCGCCTTGCGGCAGGCCATGACGTAGGCGGCCGAGGTGCCGTAGAGGGTGGCGCCGGTGCGTTCGGCGATGCGCCACTGGGCGGCGGTGTCGGGGTGGCCGGGGCTGCCGTCGTAGAGGACGACGGTGGAGCCCACCAGGAGGCCGGAGACGAGGAAGTTCCACATCATCCAGCCGGTGGAGGTGTACCAGAAGAAGCGGTCGCCGGGGCCGAGGTCGCAGTGCAGGGAGAGCTGCTTGAGGTGTTCGAGGAGGATGCCGCCCTGGGACTGGACGATGGCCTTGGGCAGGCCGGTGGTGCCGGAGGAGTACAGCACCCACAGCGGGTGGTCGAAGGGGACCTCTTCGAAGACGGGTTCCACATCCTCGGCCACCAGTGCGTCCCACTCCAGGGCGCCTTCGGGGGCCGGGGTGCCCAGCAGCGGGATGTGGACGACGGCGCGCAGGGTGGGCAGGCCCGTGCGGAGTTCGGCGACGGTGCCGGTGCGCTCGTGTTCCTTGCCGCCGTAGCGGTAGCCGTCGACGGTGAACAGGACGACGGGTTCGACCTGCTGGAAGCGGTCCAGGACGCTGCGGGCGCCGAAGTCGGGCGCGCAGGAGGTCCACACGGCGCCGACGGCCGCGGTGGCGAGGAAGGCGACGACGGCGTGCGGGATGTTGGGCAAGTAACCGGAGACGCGGTCGCCGGGGCGCACGCCCAGGCGGCGCAGCGCGGCGGCGAGCGAGGCGACCTGGCGGCGCAGCTCGGTCCAGGTGACCGGGCTCGGCTCGTGGGTCTCGTCGACGGCGAGCAGGGCCGGCTCGCCGGCCCGTGCGGGGTCCTCGGCGGCGCGCAGCGCGTGTGCGGCGTAGTTCAGCGTGGCGCCGGGGAACCAGGTGGCGCCGGGCATCGAGCGGTCGGCGAGGACACGCTCGTAAGGATGGGCGAAACGGACGCCGGACCATTCGGCGAAGGCCTGCCAGAAGGTCTCGAGCTCGTCGACGGACCAGCGGTGCAGGGCGGCGTAGCTCGCGGCGGGGTCGCCGGGGACCGCGGCCGGGGCGCCGTGGCGCTCCGCCGCCCACGCCTGGAAGCGGGTGACCCGGGCGCGGGCGACGCGGTCGGCGCCGGGGGTCCACAGGGGCTCCGGCGTTTCGGCGGGCTGCGGTGCGGTGGTCATCTGGCGGCTCCCGGGCTTCTGCGCGTCGTGGGCATCGCGTGGTGGCATCGTCCTCGTGCGCCGCGCGCACGGGCGGGGTGTGCGCGTGGCACGGCTGACCAGGACGATGCCACGTGATCGACTCCCGCACCAGGGCCGACGGCACACTGCGGCGCGCATCCCACCGGCCGCGGGCGGGGCCGTGCCCCGGCCGCCTCACGCGTGCCGGGTTCCTCCGGCACCCCGCCGTTGTCCCTGCGGGGGTGAACGGCGTCTGAACGGGGGGCGCCGGCGATCGTGCGGGTGGCAGTCTGAGCAGCATGGATGCGCGTGATCTGCTGCGGTTAGTGAGGACGGTCCGTACGGCGCGGGGGGTGCGGTCCCTGCGGTCGGCGCTGCG
>NZ_JBAMDC010000477.1:0-4451 GCF_036961605.1 Streptomyces sp. KLMMK | reverse complement strand
CAGGCCCAGCGGCAGGTTGATCAGGAAGACGGAGCGCCAGCCGAACGTGCCGACGAGGAGGCCGCCGACGGCCGGGCCGAGCCCGGCGGCCACGGAGACGATCGCCGACCACAGGCCGAGGACGCGGGCCCGCTCCCGGGTGCCGGGGAAGGCGGCGAGGAGCAGCGTCAGCGAGCTGGGCATGAACAGCGCCGCGCCGGCGCCCTGCAGGATCCGTCCCGCGATGAGCACGCCCGCCCCGGGTGCGACCGCGGCCAGCAGCGAGGCCGCGGTGAAGAGCGCGAGCCCGGCGAGGTAGGTGCGGCGCGCGCCGTAGCGCCCGGCGAGGGAGCCGGCCAGGAGCAGGAGGGCGGCGAAGGCGAGCACGTAGCCGCTGACGACCCAGGTCAGGCCGGACAGGGAGAGCCCGAGGCCCGTACGGAGGGAGGGGCCGGCGATGTTGATGATCGTGACGTCGAGCGAGGCCAGCACGAAGCCCAGGGCGAGGGTGAGGATGCCGAGCGCAGGCCGGGCGGGGGCGGCCGGCGGGACCGGTGCGGAGGCGGGGGCGGCCGCGGAGGAACGAGGCTGAGCGATCATGGAGATAGTTAAAGCTGTATTGATTACTCGAACAATCATTACAGCTATAACTTTACGAGAGCTATACGAAAGCCCCCGGGGCGGATGTCCCGGGGGCTCCCTCGTGCCGGCACCTCGCGGCCTACGCGCCTTCCAGCGCCCTCGCCAGCTGGTCCCGCAGGGCCGCCCGCTCCTCGTGCGACATGTGGTCCAGCGGCGAGTCCCGTCCGATGCGCCGCAGCAGCTCCAGGCGCAACTCCCGCCCCGCATCGGTCAGGACGAGCCGCTTGGCCCGCCTGTCCTGCGGGTGCGGCTCGCGCACGACCAGGCCGCGCTTCTCCAGCTTGTCCACCACATAGGTGACGTTCGGCGGCTCGCAGCTCAGGATCGCCGCCAGCTCGCGCGCCGTCCTCGGCCGCCCGAGCTCCTCCAGGGCCTTCGCCTGAGTGGGCGTGAGGTCGAACTCGGCGCTGCGGCCGCGCTGGTGCGCGTCCATGCGCTTGTTGAGCTCGACGACCAGGGACCGAATCTCCTTGACCGAGCACCCGACGGCCGCCGTGTCCCGCACTGCGCTGCTGCTCATGCCGCCAGCGTACGCCGCCGGGTCAGCGGCCGGGCCGGACGGACAGGTCGTTGATCTCCGCGTCGCGCGGGAGGTCGATCGCGAGCAGGATCGTCGACGCGACCGACTCGGGGTCGATCCACTGCGACGGGTCGTACTCCTTGCCCTCCTGCTGGTGCACCTTCGCCTGCATGGGGGTCGCGGTGCGGCCCGGGTAGACGCTGGTGACGCGCACGCCGGCCGCGTGCTCCTCGGCCCGCAGCGAGTCCGCGAGCGCCTTCAGGCCGTGCTTGCTCGCCGCGTACGCGCTCCAGCCGGCGTGGGCGTGCAGCCCGGCGCCCGAATTGACGAAGACGACGTGCCCCTTCGTCACGCGCAGCTGCGGCAGGAAGAGCCGCGTCAGCTCGGCCGGGGAGACCAGGTTGGCGGCGAGCGTGGCGTTCCACGTCTTCGGCGTCAGCTCGCCGACGTCGCCGAGGTCGACGACGCCCGCGATGTGCAGCAGCGTGTCGACCCGGTCGGGCAGCGGCTGCTTGTCGAGGGCCCAGGAGAGCCGCTCCGGGTTGGACAGGTCGGCCACGAGCGTGTGGGCGCCGGGGAACGCGGCGGCCAGCTCCCTGGCCCGGCCGGCGTCCCGCGCGAAGAGGTGGACCTCGTCGCCCCGGTCGAGGAGGCGGCGCGCGACCGCCTGCCCGATGCCGGAGCCGGCCCCGGTGATCAGATGTGTTGCCATGGGAGCCAGCTTGCCCTACCGCGGGTGCTACTGCAGACCCGCCGACTCCTCCAGGTACGCCATCGCCCCGAGCCCGTCCTCCGCGAAGAACACCAGCTCGGACAGGGGGAGCGGCAGGAAGCCCTCGTCCTCCATCCGCTGGAACTGCGCCTTGAGGCCGTCGTAGAAACCGGCGGCGTTGAGCAGGACGACGGGCTTGTCGTGGATGCCGTGCTTCTTCAGCTCCAGGATCTCCGTCGCCTCGTCGAGCGTGCCGGTGCCGCCCACCATGATGACGACGGCGTCGGCCCGCGCGAGCAACTGCGCCTTGCGCTCGGCGAGATCGCGGGCGACCACCATCTCGTCGGCGTTGTCCCGGGCCCGCGCGGCGAGGAACTCCACCGTCACGCCCACCAGCCGGCCGCCGCTCTCCTGCACCCCGTCGGCCATGACCTTCATCAGGCCGGACTCGGAGCCTCCCCACACCAGCGTGTGGCCGCCCCTGCCGATGAGTTCGGCGAACTCGCGGGCGGGGACGGTGTAGCGGGCGTCGAGGTCGGCGGCGGAACAGAAGACGGCGATGTTCATGGACGCCACCGTATGTGCCGTCCGGGCGGGGACGCACCGCCCGGGCCACTGTGGGCTGTTTTCGGACCGTTTCCTGTCCCTGTTACGGCCCCGTTCGGTTGCGGGTTCGTCACAGGGAGCGGCTTGGTTTGGCTGCTTGTAAGAGCGCTGTTAGCGTGACGTGCACTCGTCAGCCGGGCGTCAACAGGCGCTGTTTCCAGCCAATTATCGGGGGAAGTTACCAGTGAAGCTTCGTCATGTCCGCGCGGCCGCGGTCTTCGGAATTGCCGTCGTCGCCCTGACCGGAGCCCGTGGCAGCCACGGCGGCGGCTGCGGCGGCGGCAGCTCCAGCCACGGCAGCAGCAGCAGCTCGACTTCCGGCGGCACGACCACGACGGGCGGTACGACCGGCGACTCCAGCACCGGCGGATCGACCGGCGGCGGGACGAGCACGGACGGCGGCCTCACCACGGGCGGCACCAGCGGCCTCACGACCGGCGGTTCCACCAGCAGCGGTACGTCGACCAGCGGCATCACCACGGGCGGCAGCACCGGCGGCAGCGCCTCGCGCGACCTCAAGATCGTCAGCTGCGACTACAGCGACACCCGCGGCATCACCGCGAAGATCTCCGTCACCAACCCCAGCCTGACGGACAACTACACCTACACGTTCTCGGTGAAGTTCACCGACTCGACCGGCACGCTCATCGGCACCCGCAACCGCACCATCCCCTTCGTCGGCCCCGGCAAGACGGACACCCAGGACGTCTCCCAGTCGTACGTGCCGAAGGCGGGCACCAGCGTCAGCGGCAAGTGCGCGGTCAACAACGTGACGCGCACCAAGTCGTAACGCACCTCCCCGCGCGTCCCACCGGACGCGCGGGCCCGGCCGCGGGTCAGGCGCTGTGCGCCGCCCGCGCCGCCGCGCGCTCGGTGGTCGCGATCGTCGCCGAGCCGACCACGCGCGTGCCGTCGTAGAGCACGATCGCCTGGCCCGGGGCCACGCCGCGGACCGGCTCGGCGAAGGCCACCCGCAGCTCGCCGCCGATCAGCTCGGCCGTCACCTCGGTCTCCCCGCCGTGGGCGCGGAGCTGGGCGGTGTACGTGCCGGAGCCCTCGGGGGCCACGCCGCACCAGCGGGGGCGGATGGCCGTCAGCGCGATGACGTCGAGCGCCTCCACCGGGCCCACCGTCACCGTGTTGTTCACCGGCGAGATGTCCAGGACATAGCGCGGCTTGCCGTCCGGGGCCGGGTGGCCGATGCGCAGGCCCTTGCGCTGGCCGATCGTGAAGCCGTACGCGCCCTCGTGGGTGCCCACCTTCGCGCCCGTCTCGTCGACGATGTCTCCCTCGGCCTTGCCCAGGCGCTTCGCGAGGAAGCCGCGGGTGTCGCCGTCGGCGATGAAGCAGATGTCGTGGCTGTCGGGCTTCTTCGCCACGGCCAGGCCGCGGCGCTCCGCCTCCGCGCGGATCTCGTCCTTCGTGGTGACCGTGTCGCCCAGCGGGAACATCGCGTGGGCCAGCTGCCGGTCGTCCAGCACGCCGAGGACGTAGGACTGGTCCTTCGCCATATCGCTCGCGCGGTGCAGCTCGCGGGTGCCGTCCTCGTTGAGGACGACCGTCGCGTAGTGGCCGGTGCACACCGCGTCGAAGCCCAGCGCGAGCGCCTTGTCCAGCAGCGCCGCGAACTTGATCTTCTCGTTGCAGCGCAGGCAGGGGTTGGGCGTGCGCCCGGCCTCGTACTCGGCGACGAAGTCCTCGACGACGTCCTCGCGGAAGCGCTCCGCCAGGTCCCAGCAGTAGAAGGGGATGCCGATGACGTCTGCGGCGCGGCGGGCGTCGCGGGAGTCCTCGATGGTGCAGCAGCCGCGCGCGCCCGTCCGGAAGGACTGCGGGTTCGCGGACAGCGCGAGGTGCACGCCGGTCACGTCGTGCCCGGCCTCGGCGGCGCGGGCCGCGGCGACGGCGGAGTCGACACCGCCGGACATGGCGGCGAGCACGCGGAGCCCCTTGCGGGGGGCCTGGGGGTCGGGGGCACCGGGGAAGTCAGTC
>NZ_JBAMDC010000476.1:0-4454 GCF_036961605.1 Streptomyces sp. KLMMK | reverse complement strand
GGCGCGCCGTACGGGTACGGCCCCGCCTGGGACTGCGCCTGCGGCTGCTGGTGGTGCTGAGCCTGCTGCTGGGCCTGCGCGTCGTACCAACCGCCCGCGCCCTGGCCCTGCACGCCCGGCTGCTGCCCGTACCCCGGCTGGGGCGGGGCCACGGGCGGCACCGGAGCCTGGGGCGGAGCGGCCGGGGCAGCCGGCGCAGCCGGAGCGGCGCCGGCAGCAGGGTCGGCAGGGGCAGCAGGAGCCGCAGGGGCACCGGCGGGAGCAGGCGTCTCCGTACGGGCCTGCGTCCCGGCCGCGTCCGCCCCCGTCACCGCTGCCCCGGCCGTCGCCGCACCGTCGTGCTTCTCCATCGAAATGCCCGACGAGCCGCCCGGAACATCCGGAACGCCCTCCGCAGGCGCGACGGCGGCGCCCTCGTTCTCGGTGCTCACAGCTCTCTCCTCATCAGGTGCCACATCAGTTCCTACATGGTGCCTACGCCATGCGCGGTGTGGTGTCCACGTCATCCGCGGGATCCACGCCGCCGGCGTTCTTCCCGCCGCCCACGACCAGCCCGGTACAAGCTTTTCCCACCGCACGTCAGACCACCGTAAGCGGACCCTGTGCCCCCACGGCGGCAACGCTGCGCTCCGGGCACTCCATAACAAAAGGGGCCGCATGCACGATGGTGCCGGGCGATGGCACGATAACGCGGTGACCTATGCGCACCCGGCCCGGGACCTCCGCCCCGAGCGGCACCCGCTCTCCGTCGTCGCTCACCGCGGAGCCTCCGAGGACGCTCCGGAACACACCCTGGCCGCGTACCGCAAGGCGATCGAGGACGGCGCCGACGCGCTCGAGTGCGACGTGCGGCTCACCGCCGACGGCCACCTCGTCTGCGTGCACGACCGCCGTGTCAACCGCACCTCCAACGGCCGCGGCGCCGTCTCCTCCCTGGAGCTCGCCGACCTCGCCACCCTCGACTTCGGCTCCTGGAAGGCCGACGTCTCCGACCGGGAGGCCCCGGACCTCGACGCGACGTCCGTGCTCACCCTGGAGCGGCTGCTGGAGCTCGTGGCCGACGCGGGGCGGCGCGTCGAGCTCGCCATCGAGACCAAGCACCCGACCCGCTGGGCGGGCCAGGTGGAGCAGAAGCTGCTCGAACTCCTGGGCCGCTTCGGACTCGCCGGGCCGCCCGCGGACGACGGCCCCTCGCCGGTGCGGGTCATGAGCTTCTCCGCCCGCTCCCTGCACCGCGTCCAGCTGGCTGCCCCGGCGCTGCCGACCGTCTACCTGATGCAGTTCCTCTCGCCCCGCCACCGCGACGGGCGGCTGCCCGCGGGCGTCCGCATCGCCGGCCCGGGCATCCGCATCATCCGCAAGGACCCCGGCTACGTGGCCCGGCTGCATGACGCGGGCAACGAGGTGCACGTCTGGACGGTGAACGAGCCGGAGGACGTCGAGCTCTGCGCACGCCTCGGCGTGGACGCGCTGATCACGAACCGGCCGAAGCGGGTGCTCACCCAGCTCGGCCGGTCGTAGTCGCAGCCCGGCCGGCCGCAGTCGCAGCTCCCCCGCGCCCGCCGCCCACGCCGCAGCCCCATTACAAGGAGTGCACCGGCGCGTTCGGTGCGTGTTCGAGCCGGTCGAGTGCCCCCGGCGGGTCTCGGATGGCCGGTTTCCGGTCCAGTCCATTGGGGCATCCATCCCCTGACGTGGGGCAAAGGAGGTCTCGGGGGTGGCGTTGGTGGTGGCACAGGAGGTGCCCACGTCGTCGATCATGGCCGTACCCCATGGTCCAACCGGTGTGGGCCAGGCAAGACACCGGATGCGCAAGGATCTGCGCATCATCGGGGTACCGGATTCGGTCATCGACGACGCCGTACTGATCCTTTCGGAGCTGCTCAGCAATGCGTACCGGCACGGACGCCCGCTGAGCCCGGAGGGCGACGGTCGCAGAGACGGAGACGAGGAGGACAAGGACGGGGGGATACGTGCCGCGTGGAGAGTGGACGCCCACGGCCGGCTCACGGTCGAGGTGACGGACGGCGGAGGCCCGACCCGCCCGGTTCCGGCCACACCTTCGGTGACCGCCCGCGGAGGCCGCGGGCTGAACATCATCAGCGCCCTCTCCCAGGACTGGGGCGTCCGTGACGCCTCGGGCGAGGTGACCGTCTGGGCCGCGCTCTCGGTGCACGACAGCTTCGCTACGCGCGTCGCCGCGGGACCCAGACCCGCATTCGCGGATATCGACGAACTGACATGACGGTGGCGTGACGCGCGTAGATCCTGCCGCGAGACGCCGACGTCAAAAGCGCCGGGGCGAGCCGGGAAACGCCGCGAGATCCCGCACGAACCAAGAGAACGACGAGCAGACACGCCCGTGCACGGCCGGTGGGCCCCGTACCCGGAGCGCCCGCCAGGGAAGGCTCCGCGGAGAGCGGCACCCCGCCACCGGCCGCCGACCCGCCGGCCGACCGCCTCCCCGCACGCTTCTCCCCATGCTCTCCGCACGCCTCCCGCGTGCCCTCCCGCCGTCCTCTCCTCCCGATCCCTCCCGATCCTCCCGACGCCCCGCGCGCGTGCCCGTTCCGGCCACCGTGGCGAGCGCTAGGCTCGCGCCCGTACGAGCCGTACGCGCCGCGTCGTACGGACCGTGTCGTACGCAGACCCGTACGCACGCCACCGTGCCCGCCGCGCCGTACGCACGCACCTGCACCGATCGGGAGACACGCACGCCATGGCCAAGAAGCGCCGCCCCCAGACCAAGGGGCCCCAGACGAAGGCCTCATCGCCGCAGGCCGCCGACGGTCCGATCCCCGTCGTCGGTGCCCGCGAGTCCTGCCCGTGCGGCTCGGGCCGGCGTTACAAGGCCTGCCACGGCCGCGCGGCCGTGCAGGCGGCCACCGAGCTCGTCCAGCGGCCCTTCGAGGGTCTGCCCGGCGAGGCGGACTGGGTCGCGCTGCGCGAGCTGGTCCCCGCGGCGACGGTCGAGCTCACCCTCAAGGACGGGCTGCCGGAGGGCGTGCCGTCGGTGACACTGGCCACCGTGCTGCCGATGGCCTGGCCCGCCCTGCGCCGCGACAACGGCGCCGTGCTGCTGGGCCTGCAGAACGACACCGCCTCCGGCGACCTCAGCCGCGACCTCGCCGACACCCTGCGGCGCGCGCTCGAGGCCGCCCCGGGCACCCCGGTGACCGCCGGCCGCACCGACGCCGACGGGCCGCGCCTGCAGGACCTGCTGGACCCGAAGGCTCCGTTCGAGCCGGAGGTCCACACGGGCTTCGAGTTCTGGGTCGAGAACGCAGAGAACGCGACCGGCGAGGTCGCCGCCTCCCTGGACCGGGCCAACGCCGCCGCCATCCCCACGGCCCGCCTCTCCGGCGTCGAGGCCGCGTACTGGTGCGAGACCCCCGAGAAGAATCACCTCCGCTGGGTCATGACCCACCCCGAGGAGCAGCTTCTGGACGCTCTGGCCCGGCTGCACGCCGCGGGCACCTCCTCGCTGGGCGAAGGCACCCGCCTGGTCGGGTCGTTCCGGGCGCACGGCCTCACCGTGCCCGTCTGGGACCTGCCGAGCGACATGCGCGCGGAAGACACCGAGAAGCCGGCCGCGGCCTTCGCGGAGCGGCTGGCCACGGCACTCGCCGACACCTCTCCCCTGACGCCCGACGAGCGGCGGGCGCGCAGCGGCCTCACCAGCCGTCAGATCACCCTGAACTGAGGCCGGTCCGCCTCCGGAGCGGCCGGCGTCATGGGTCCCGGGGGCGGACTGTTGGATTCCAAGCAGCGGAGTAGTTGATTCCGGCGGCTGAACGGCCGCCATTTACGTGACTCCTGTCACAACTCCCGCTGTCAGCCCGGAAATACGCGTCCGGAAATCCACGATCGAATTTGCGAACGGCCGATCTCTTGTTACGGTTCTAGAAGCCCGGTCGCTGGTGCATCCCCCGTCGCCAGCGACCGGGCGTTTCCATGCCCGGAAACGCCGAGGCCGAGGGCGGCACCGAAGCCGGTGCCGGTGCGGCCGCCGGGGCAGCTGCCGGGGCGCACGCCGCCCGCACGGCCCGCGCCGGGAGCCCGTCCGGCTAATCCCCCCGGTCCTCCGCCGAGTTGCTCCCCGAGCGCAGCAGCAGCCTCCCGTCCGCCGAAGCGATCTCCGCGACCGCCTCGTACGGATCCCCGCCGAGCCCGTCCTCGGCGGCCCTCCCGCTCCGCGCCGCCTCCCCGCTCCCTGCCCGGACCGTCCGCGCGCGCGGCGTCTCGCACCCGTCGGGGTCGTCGGAGGCCGTCGTGCGGCAGTGCACCTGGACGGTCCGGCCGTCGGGGCCCATGAGGGTCAGAACGGCCCGCAGAGGGGCGCCTGTCGCGTTGCGGTAGTACGTACGGGCCCAGGTCTCGTTCCCCTGTTCCAGGACGCATGTCTGGGCCTCCACGCCTTCGGGCGAGGTGAGTTCGGGGCCGCAGCGGGCGGA
>NZ_JBAMDC010000475.1:0-4460 GCF_036961605.1 Streptomyces sp. KLMMK | reverse complement strand
CCCTGGCCGGCCTGCGCGTGGCGAGCTACGACTACCCGTCGCGGTTCGTGCACATGACGGCGGGCGTGGCCCTGCCGCTGGCGGCCGCGGCCCCGGCGGTCTACGTGCTCGGCCGCGTCCTGGGCTGATCGCCCGTCCCTCCCGCCGCAGCGGTCCGGTTAGGCTCCATCGCATTGCAAGGGCAGTGCAGGAGCCTGACCGAGACCGGGGGAGCTGGAGAGACCGAATGCGCGCGATACGCATAACCCTGATCATCGCGGTGATATTGGGGGCCCTTTTCGTGGGCGCCGACCGCATCGCCGTCTACTTCGCCGAGGAGCAGGCGGCGGAGAAGATCCGCAGCAGTCAGGGGCTGACCGGCACCCCCGAGGTCTCCATCAAGGGATTCCCCTTCCTCACGCAGATCGCCGGCTCCTCCCTGGAGGAGGTCGAGGTCAAGCTCGACGGCGCGACCGCGAGCTCGGGCGGGCAGTCGATCCGGGTGTCGGGCTTCGACGCCAAGCTGCAGGACGTGAAGATCGACAGCAGCTTCTCCTCCGCCGTCGCGAGCCGGGCGACGGGCACGGCGCACCTGTCGTACGAGGACCTCAGCAAGGCCACCAACGACCCCACGGTGAAGGTCGGCTTCGGCGGCCAGGGCGCCGCCGGCAAGAGCCAGGTCAAGGTGACCGGCAAGGTGCAGCTCGCGGGGCTGCCCATCGAGCGCAGCGTCATCTCCACGGTCACGATCGTCAACGGCGACACCGTCCGGGTGCGGGCGGACCAGATCCCCGACGAGGCCCAGGCCTTCCCCGGCCTGGAGCGGGCGATCCGCCAGAAGACGGACTTCGACCGGCGCATCAGCGGCCTGCCGAAGGGCATCAAGCTGGACAAGGTCGTGGCGACGCAGGACGGTGTGGACATCACGCTGACCGGTTCGAACGTCAACCTGGCGGGCTGACCGGACGGTTCCTCCACCGGCCGTCCGCCGGGTCCACGCACCGAGACGCGATGTCCGGAAGGCAGACTCCCCGGCGACGCGGGCGCCAGGGGCGGTACGCGACCACCCCTACGGCGCCCTCCCGGCGCCCCTCCGGGCCTCCTGTCTCAACATCCGGAAGATCTCGTCTCACTATCCAACACACCGGTGACACGCCAACTCCCCGTCCCTACGATCGTGGGCATGAAGCGACAGGCGGACCTCACGAAGCGGCGGGCAGTCGACCTGTGCCGCGTCGCCGCCATGCTCTGTCGTCATGTCTGACGGGAAACGCTCCCCTCGTTCACGGGAAGTCCTCCCCCGTCTCGTCTCCCACCCCACCCGCTGCGCAGCGCCGCGCGCTCCCCTCGCCGCGCGCCCAGCAAGCGTTTGCGCATATCCGCAACTGCCCCGGAGGAGAACAGCATGAGCCGCAGTGACGTCCTGGTGGACGCCGACTGGGTACAGGCCCGCATCGACGCAGGCGACCCGAAGACCGTCATCGTGGAGGTCGACGAGGACACGTCCGCGTACGACAAGAACCACATCAAGAGCGCCGTCCGGATCGACTGGAAGAGCGACCTGCAGGACCCCGTCCGCCGTGACTTCGTGGACCAGGCCGGCTTCGAGGAGCTGCTCTCCTCGAAGGGCATCGCCAACGACGACACCGTCGTCCTCTACGGCGGCAACAACAACTGGTTCGCCGCGTACGCCTACTGGTACTTCAAGCTCTACGGCCACCAGGACGTGAAGCTCCTCGACGGCGGCCGCAAGAAGTGGGAGCTGGACTCGCGCGACCTGGTCGCCGAGGTCCCCCAGCGCCCCCGCACCGCCTACGAGGCGAAGCCCCAGGACGCCTCCATCCGCGCCTTCCGCGACGACGTCGTGGCGGCCATCGGCTCGCTCAACCTGGTCGACGTCCGCTCCCCCGACGAGTTCAGCGGCAAGCTGCTCGCCCCGGCCCACCTCCCGCAGGAGCAGTCGCAGCGCCCCGGCCACGTGCCGACCGCGCGCAACATCCCGTGGTCGAAGTCGGCCAACGACGACGGCACCTTCAAGTCGGACGAGGAGCTGACGGCGCTCTACGAGGGCGAGGGCGTGGACCTGTCGAAGGACACCATCGCCTACTGCCGGATCGGTGAGCGCTCCGCGCACACCTGGTTCGTGCTGCACGAGCTGCTCGGTCAGCAGAACGTCAGGAACTACGACGGCTCCTGGACCGAGTACGGCTCCCTGGTCGGCGTGCCGATCGAGCTCGGCGCCAACTGACACGTCTCCCCTGCAACAGGCAACAGAAGGAACGCTTATGTGTGGAGCAAAGGCCGGCGGCCCCGACGCCTCGACCGCCAAGCCCGGTGAGACCACGATCCAGGGCTCGGTGACCCGTGACGGCCAGCCCGTCACCGGCTACGTGCGCCTGCTGGACGCGACCGGCGAGTTCACCGCCGAGGTGCCCACGTCCGCGACCGGGCAGTTCCGCTTCTACGCGGCGGAGGGCACGTGGACGCTGCGCGCGCTGGTGCCCGGCGCGACGGCCGACCGCAAGGTCGTGGCGCAGCAGGGCGGCCTGACCGAGGTCGCCATCGCCGTCTGACGACGGGCGTCGCAGGACGCCGCCGACGGCCGGAGGGCCGCACCCCGGGGTTGGACGCCTTGGAGGGGTGCGGCCCTCCGCGCCGTCGGCTTACCGCCACGGGCCCACCGCCGTACCGTGGACTTATGTACGCGCGGCGGCGCCATCTGTACTTCGCCATGATGGGCACCTGCATCGGACTGTTCGTCCTGGCCTGGGCCGTCGTACGCCTGTGGTCCGTGCCCGCCGCGGTGGGCATGTGCCTGTTCGCCATGGTCATCCCGCCGGTCGCCGCCATCGTCGCCAACCGGCGCGGGCCCGACGACCGCTGGTGGGACGACCCCTCCGGCGATCCGAAGTCGGACGAGTGGTGGGACGAGCTCGACGGCAAGAAGCGGTACTAGCCTCCGGCGTCTAGTAGACGAGCGCCTGCACGCCGTCCGCCATCGCCTCCTGGACGAACACCTGGGCACCGGCGATGCGCGCGCCCTCGATCAGGTCCTTCTCCTCGATGTCGCGGCGCGCCGCGCACTGCGTGCACACCGTGATCATGCCGCCGCCTACGCGGATGCCCTCGATGAGGTCCGGCAGGGGCGCCGCGTGCGGCAGCTCGAACTCCGCCGCGCGCCCCGGCAGGGCGAACCACGACGACTCACCGGTCAGCCACAGCGACACCTCGACGCCGCTCGCGACGGCGACGGCCGCCACCGTGAACGCCTGGGAACACCGCTCGGGCGCGTCCGCGCCCGCCGTCACCTTGATCACCAGCTTCTTGGCCATGCCAGGCACTCTAGCCCTGCGGCCGCAAGGCCGGGCGGGCACGATCCACCTCACAGCGCCGCCGGAACGGGGGCCGACTAGACTCGTGACCGGTCCGTACACCCGTGACCGGTCCGTACACCCTCACTCCCGACGAGGAGCGCGCTCGTGCTTGAGGCAGTCTTCACCACCCTGCTCGTCCTGGTCGCCGTCGGCGTTCTCGCGTTCGCCGGCCTGACCTGGAAGAAGCTGTACCAGGGCCAGCGCTGACCCGCCCCGTTGTCCGCTCTCGCACAGATCGTCTGAGCCCATGATCGAGATTCCGTCCGACCTCCACCCGGACCTCGTCCCCCTCGCCTTCCTCCTCGGTAAGTGGGAGGGTGCGGGCGTCGCCGACTTCCCGGGTGCCGAGAAGTGCAACTTCGGGCAGGAGGTCGTCTTCAGCCACGACGGCCGTGACTTCCTGGAGTACACGTCGCACAGCTGGGTGCTCGACGCCGAGGGCAGGATGGTGCGCCCGCTGGAGAGCGAGACCGGATTCTGGCGGATCGACAAGGACCGCAAGGTCGAGATCGTCATGGTCCGCGACCAGGGCGTCGCCGAGGTCTGGTACGGCGAGCTGGCCGACCAGAAGCCGCAGATCGACCTGGCCACCGACGCGGTCGCGCGGACGGAGGCGTCCGGCCCGTACAGCGGCGGCAAGCGCCTGTACGGCTACGTCAAGGGCGACCTGATGTGGGTCGGCGAGAAGGCCACCCCCGAGGTGCCGCTGCGCCCCTACATGTCGGCGCACCTGAAGAAGATCGCCGACCAGAAGAGCCTCCAGGAGTGGGCGGCAAGCCTGCCCGAGGACGCCCCCGACGGCGTCTCCTTCTACAACCCGGACGGCACGCCCTACACCGGCTGAGCCGCAGGGCCCACAACTTCACAGCGCCCCGTGGGGGAAGTCCGGTCGAATTCCGGCGCTGACCCGCAACGGTGGACGGAAGGCCCTTCGGGGCCTTTTCCGTGAGCCCGATCACCCACGGCGGCGCACGCTCCCCGCACAACTCGCCGTGGACTGCGAGGGGACCACCCGGGCACCCGCACGACCGCCTTCGCCTCGGGCCGCTCCTCCGTACGCAGGGACGCGGCCCGAGGCGAAGGCGTACGCACCCCGTGTCAACAGAT
>NZ_JBAMDC010000474.1:0-4533 GCF_036961605.1 Streptomyces sp. KLMMK | reverse complement strand
GGGTGGGTGACGGGGCGTCCGGGAGGGTTCCGTCCGCCGTCGGCGCAGCTGCCGGCGTGCGGCGTAGCCGGCCAGGCCGACCGCGAGGAGCAGGGTGCTGCCGTTGAACAGCGGCGTGACCCAGAAGCGGGCGCCGAGCTGGCCGATCCCGGCGAGGCCGACGGCCAGGACGGTGACGGCGACGAGGGTGCCCAGGGCGTTGGCGCGGCCGGGCCTGATCGCGGTGGAGCCCAGCAGCGCGCCGACGAAGGCGGGCAGCAGGTAGTCCATGCCGACGCTGGGGTTGCCGATCTGCTGCTGCGCGGCGAGCAGGACGCCGGCGACGCCGACGACCAGGCCCGATCCGATGAAGGAGTAGATCACGTAGCGCCGGGAGGGGATGCCCACGAGGTCGGCGGCGCGGGCGTTGGACCCGATGACGTAGAAGTACCGGCCGAGGGGAAGCCGTTCCAGGAGCAGCCACAGTGCGGCGGTGAGGGCGAGGACGTAGGAGGCGGAGACCGGCAGACCGAGGAACCGGGAGTCGTAGAGGGCGGTGAAGCCGGCGGGCAGGCCGTGCGGGCCGGGAACGATCCGGGCTCCGCCGGTGATCCAGCCGGTGAAGGCGTACATGATGCTGCCGGTGCCGAGGGTGGCGATGAAGGAGTCGATCCTGGCGAATTCGACGACGGTGCCGTTGACGGCGCCGACGGCCGCCCCGCCCAGGATCACCACGAGGCAGGCGAGCGGCCAGGGCCACCCCGCGGAGACGATGAGGTGCATCGTCATGACGTGCGCGAGGCCGAGGCCGTAGCCGAGGGACAGGTCGAACTTGCCGGCGGCGATGGGGATCGTGGCGCCGAGCGCGAGCATGGCCGGGATGGACTGGCTGGACAGGACGGCGGAGACGTTGTCCAGGGTGGGGAAGGTGCCGGGCAGGGCGAGGGAGAAGGCGACGAACAGCAGGGCGGTGAGGGCGAGGAGGCCGTAGGCGCCGACGAGGTGCCCGAACCGGTGGCCCGGCGGGTGCCGGGGCGCCGGGGCGGGCGGAGGCGCCGGAGAGGAGGGCGGCGGAGACGGGGGAGAGGCAGGAGAGGGCGGCGTCATCGTCCCGGCGTTCCGGTGAGGGCGGCGATGTCCGACGCGGCGTGGGTGAGCGCGGTGACCGTGAGCGCTTCGCCGCTCAGCTCCGCCGTCACGGTTCCGCGGACGAACACCAGGGCACGGTGGCACACGTCGGCGACCTCCTCGAAGTCGGTGGAGATGAGCAGGACGGCGAGTCCTCCGGCGAGCGCGTCCCGCAGCAGCCGGTAGATCGCGGCCTTGGCGCCGACGTCGACGCCGGCCGTAGGCTCCTCCAGGATCAGCAGGTTCCGGCTCGTCCCGAGCCAGCGCCCGATCATGACCTTCTGCTGGTTGCCTCCGGAGAGGGTGGCGATCGGGGCCTCGCTGTCGCGGGGGTGCACCGCGAACCGTTCGATCAGGGCGTAGGCCTCGGCGCGCTCGCGCCCGGGGCTGATCCAGTGCGCGCCTTGCAGGCCGGCGGCCCGGGGGTTGGCCAGGAAGTTCTCCCGTACGGTCAGCTCGGGCGCGCAGCCCTCCTCCTGACGGTTGCTGGTCACGAAGCCGACGCCGTCGCCGACGGCGGCCGCGACCGTGCCCGGGTGGTACGGGCGCCCGCCGAGCAGGATCCGCCCGTCGAGGACCGGCCGGGAGCCGGCGAGGGCGCGGCCCAGCTCCATGTGCCCGGCGCCGGTGAGGCCCACCATGCCGAGGATCTCGCCGGGGCGCAGCCGCAGGCTGACCGGCCCGGTGTTCTCGGTGCGCACGTCGTCGAGGGTCAGGACGGCGGGGCCGGGGGCGGGGTCGGTGATGCCGTGGGCGCCCGGCCCGTGGCCCACGATGTCGTGGCCCACGATGTCGTGCACCAGCTGTGCGGGGCCGTGGCCGGCGAGCGGGCCGTGGCTGACGAGCCGGCCGTCGCGCAGCACGGCGAACGCGTCCGCGACCTTGTAGACCTCGTCGAGCCGGTGGGTGACGAAGACGATCGCGCGGCCGTGGTCGCGCAGGGTGTGCAGGACGCCGAAGAGCCGCGCGCAGTCGGCCGCCGGGAGGCTGGCGGTCGGCTCGTCCAGGACGATCAGTTCGGCCCGCGTGCTCAGGGCGCGGGCGATGGCGACCAGGGAGCGTTCGGCCCGTGTGAGGTCGGCGACGACGGCGTCCGGGTCGAGGTGCGCGGCGACGACGCCCAGGGCCTCGGTGCACCGGCGGCGGGTCCGCCGCCAGGACACCAGCCCGGCCCGGCGCGGGTATCCGGTGCCCAGGGCGATGTTCTCGGCGACGGTCATCCACCCGATCAGCCCCAGGTCCTGGTGGATGAAGGACATGGCCCGGGAGGCCGTCTCGGTGCCCAGCGGGTGCCCGGCGACGCTCACCTCGCCCTCGTCCGCGCGGTGGATGCCCGCCAGCACCTTGATGAGGGTGGACTTCCCGGCGCCGTTGGCACCGAGCAGGGCCAGGACGCTGCCGGTGCGGATGTCGAGGTCGACCGCGTCCAGCGCGAGGGTGCCGCCGAGCCGTTTGCTCAGGCCGCGTATGCGGACGAGGGGCTCGGGGCCGGGGCCCGGGAGAGGGCGGGTGTCGGGAGTGTCGTGCACGGACTTCTCCGGGACCTGTCAGGACCAGTTACCGAAATCTCATCATCTGCGCCGTTTTCGTCATGCTACGGCCATCGCGGGCCCCGGCGCCGGATGGGCCGTCAGATCGCCGGAATGTCGTCCAGGAACGCCTCGGCGCCGAAGGGCTTGCCGCCGACCTCCAGGGCGCACTCCGCCCAGATGACCTTGCCCCCGGCGGTGTAACGCGTGCCCCAGCACTGGGAGAGCTGGGCGACGAGGAACAGTCCGCGGCCGCCCTCGTCGGTGGTGGCCGCGTGGCGCAGGTGCGGGGCGGTGCTGCTGGTGTCGGCGACCTCGCAGGTCAGCGCGCGGTCGTAGAGCAGGCGCACCTGGATGGGGCCGGTGCCGTACCGGATCGCGTTGGTGACCAGCTCGCTGAGCAGCAGTTCGGTGGTGAACGCGATCTCCTCCAGCCCCCACTCGGTCAGGCGGGCGGTGACGGCGGAGCGGACGGAGGAGACGAGGGCCGGGTCGGCGGGCAGGTCCCAGACGGCGATCCGGTGCGGGTCCAGGGTGTGGGTGCGGGCGACGAGCAGGGCGATGTCGTCGGCGGGATGCTCGGGGACCACGGCCCGGACGACCTCCCGGCAGGTCTCCTCGGGCGGGCGGTTCGGGTGGGAGAGGGCCCGGCGCAGCTGCTCCAGGGCCATGTCGAAGTCGCGGTGGCGGTCCTCGATGAGCCCGTCCGTGTAGAGGACGAGCTGGCTGCCCTCGGGGAGGAGGAACTCGGCGCTCTCGAAGGGGAGACCGCCCAGCCCCAGGGGCGGGCCCGCGGGCAGCTCGGGGAAGATCACGGTGCCGTCGGGGCGGACCAGCGCGGGCGGCGGGTGCCCGGCCCGGGCCATCGTGCACTGCTGCGTGGTGGGGTCGTAGATCACGTACAGGCAGGTGGCGCCGATGATGCCGGTGTTGCCGTTGGAGGGGTCCTCGCCGCACTCCTCCCGGTCCAGGCGTCCGACGAGGTTGTCGAGGTGGGTGAGGACCTCGTCGGGAGGCAGGTCCAGCTCGGCGAAGGTGCGCGCGGCGGTGCGCAGCCTGCCCATGGTGGCGGCGGCGTGCAGCCCGTGGCCGACGACGTCCCCGACGACGAGGGCGACGCGGGCGCTGGAGAGGGGGATGACGTCGAACCAGTCCCCGCCGACGCCGGACTCGGCGGGCATGTAGCGGTGCGCGACCTCGACGGCGTTCTGCTCGGGGAAGCCGTGCGGCAGCAGGCTGTGCTGCAGGGCGAGGACCATGCTGTGCTCGCGCGTGTAGCGGCGGGCGTTGTCGATGCAGATGGCCGCGCGCGTGGCGAGCTCCTGCGCCAGCGAGCAGTCGTCGTCGCCGAAGGGCGAGGGGTCCTGGGAGCGGTAGAAGCTTGCTATGCCCAGGACGATGCCGCGGGCGAGGAGCGGGACGGTGATGAGGGAGTGGACGCCGTGGGCCAGGAGGCGCTGGGCGCGCGCGGGGTGCTGGGAGATCCAGCCCGACGCGGTCCGCAGATCGGGCTCCAGGACGGTCTCCCCGCTGGTCAGAGAGCGCAGCTGCGGCGTGGTCTCCTTGAGGTCGACCCGCTCGCCCGCGGGGTAGAAGGGGCAGTCGTCGCGGACGCCGTGGACCACCGTGCGGTGGAGGTCCTTGCGCGGGTCGGACGGCTCGTCGCCGCGCAGCACTGCCGCCGGAAGGTCGATGGTGACGTAGTCGGCCAGGCGCGGGACGGCCATCTCGGCGAGTTCCAGGGCGGTGCGGCTCACGTCCAGCGTGGTGCCGATGCGGGTGCTGGCCTCGGAGAGCAGCTCCAGGCGGCGCCGGGCCGCGACGGCGTACTTCCCCACCCCCGGCTCGCCCACCAGCACCAGCCCGCTGGTCGCGCTGCCGTCGTCGGGCCGGCCCA
>NZ_JBAMDC010000473.1:0-4537 GCF_036961605.1 Streptomyces sp. KLMMK | reverse complement strand
GGACAGGCCGCGCACGGGCCGCCCGTGCCGGTCGGTGAGGCCCCGCTCGGCGAGCGCCTCCCGTACCGAGGCCTCGGCCGTCGCCCGGGTCACCCCGACCACCACCGAGCCGGCGCCGAGGGCGGCCGCGGCCAGCAGCGCCCCGTCCAGCACCAGGTGCGGCGCCCGGCCGAGCAGCACGGCGTCCTTGCGGCAGGAAGGATCGCCCTCGCAGCCGTTGACCACCACCGCGGGGCGGGTGCTGCGCCGCTGTGCCGTCCGCCCGACCGCCCGCAGCTTCTGCGCGAACGGGAAGCCCGCGCCTCCGCGGCCGCGCAGCGCGACCGCCTCCGCGAGCGCCGCCAGCTGCTCCTCGGTGTGCCCGGGCAGCGAGCCGTGCACCGACAGGTGCGCGCTGCGGTCCAGCCGGGCCGCCCGGTCCAGCCCGGCCAGCAGGCGCGGCGGCCCCAGGGAGAGGACCGCCGGCTGCTCGGGGAGTGCGGCGCTCACCGGGCCCGGCCCGGGGCGCCCGGCCGCGGCCGGTCCGCCCCTATGCGCCTTTGGACCACCGTCGCGGCGGGCTGGGCCGGGTCGAGGACGCCACCGGTGCGGTCGGGGAAGTCGAGGAGGTCCATGGCACCGCACCGTAGGGAGCCCACCGGCGGCGTGCGGTCCGCTTCGCGCAACCCCGGCGCGAGGGGTCTCACCACTGCTAACGTCGGTTCGTTCGGCGCAGCCGTACCAGGGCCTGAACCTCGATGCGGCCCCTTCGGCCCCTGCGGTAACCTGACCCCATGCGTGCCGTACGCCTTCTGCTTAGCGGGCCGCGCTGATCAGCACCGACCGGTGACCACGGTCGGCATCGGCGCGGCGTCCCCTCCTGTGCGAGGGGATTTTTCATTTCCGCAGGTGCCGCAGGTAGAGACGACGACGATCGATGGAGCTTTGAGGACGATGAGCGAGACCAACACCGCCGCCGAGGTGGCTGCCCCGCACCGCTACACGGCCGCGCTGGCCGCCGACATCGAGGCACGCTGGCAGGACTTCTGGGACGCCGACGGCACCTACGAGGCGCCCAACCCCACCGGTGACCTGGCGGGCGACCCCGCCGTCGTGGCCCGCCCCAAGAAGTTCATCATGGACATGTTCCCGTACCCCTCGGGTGCGGGCCTGCACGTCGGCCACCCGCTCGGCTACATCGCCACCGACGTCTACGCGCGCCACCACCGCATGACCGGCCACAACGTCCTGCACACCCTGGGCTTCGACGCCTTCGGCCTGCCCGCCGAGCAGTACGCCGTGCAGACCGGCACGCACCCGCGGGTCTCCACCGAGGCCAACATCGTCAACATGAAGGCGCAGCTGCGCCGCCTGGGCCTGGGCCACGACAAGCGCCGCTCCTTCGCCACGATCGACCCGGCCTACTACAAGTGGACCCAGTGGATCTTCCTGCAGATCTTCAACTCCTGGTACGACGAGGAGGCGAAGAAGGCCCGCCCGATCAGCGAGCTGATCGCGCAGTTCGAGAGCGGGCGGCGTGAGGTGCCGGGCACGCGCGCGTGGGGCGAGCTGAGCGCCGCCGAGCGCGAGGACGTCCTGGGCGGCTTCCGCCTGGCCTACGCCTCCGACTCGCCGGTCAACTGGTGCCCCGGCCTGGGCACCGTCCTGGCCAACGAGGAGGTCACCGCCGACGGCCGCTCCGAGCGCGGCAACTTCCCCGTCTTCAAGTCCAAGCTGCGCCAGTGGAACATGCGGATCACCGCCTACGCGGACCGCCTGCTGGAGGACCTGGACGCCCTGGACTGGCCCGAGGCCATCAAGCTCCAGCAGCGCAACTGGATCGGCCGCAGCGTCGGCGCCCGCGTCGACTTCGCCGTCGAGGGCCACGCGGACGCCAAGGTCACCGTCTTCACCACGCGCCAGGACACCCTCTTCGGCGCCACCTACCTGGTCGTCGCCCCCGAGCACCAGCTCGTCACCGAGGACGAGGCCCACCGCTCGGTCGTCCCGGCCGCCTGGCCCGAGGGCACGCACGAGGACTGGACCGGCGGGCACGCCACCCCGGCCGAGGCCGTCGCCGCCTACCGCAAGGAGGCCGCCGCCAAGTCCGACGTCGAGCGGCAGGCCGACGCCAAGGAGAAGACCGGCGTCTTCACCGGCGTCTACGCGATCAACCCGGCCAACGGCGAGAAGCTGCCCGTCTTCACCGCCGACTACGTGCTGATGGGCTACGGCACCGGCGCGATCATGGCCGTCCCCGCCCACGACAGCCGCGACTTCGCCTTCGCGCGCGCCTTCGACCTGCCGATGCACTGCGTCGTGCAGCCGGCCGACGACCGCGGCACCGACCCGTCCACCTGGGCGGAGTCCTTCGACTCGTACGACGCCGAGATCATCAACTCGGCCGGCGAGGGCGTCTCCCTGGACGGCCTGGTCGTCACCGAGGCGAAGACCCGCATGGCCGAGTGGCTGACGGAGCAGGGCATCGGCGAGGCCACCGTCAACTTCCGCCTGCGCGACTGGCTCTTCAGCCGCCAGCGCTACTGGGGCGAGCCCTTCCCGATCGTCTACGACGAGCAGGGCGTCGCCCACTCGCTGCCCGAGTCGATGCTGCCGCTGGAGCTGCCCGAGGTCGAGGACTACTCGCCGCGGACCTTCGAGCCCGACGACGCCGACACCGAGCCCGAGACCCCGCTCTCCCGCAACGAGGAGTGGGTCAACGTCACGCTGGACCTCGGCGACGGCCCCAAGCGCTACCGCCGCGAGACCAACACCATGCCCAACTGGGCGGGCTCCTGCTGGTACGAGCTGCGCTACCTCGACCCGCACAACGACGAGAAGCTGGTCTCCGCCGAGGCCGAGCAGTACTGGATGGGCCCGCGCGAGGGCCAGCCGCACGGCGGCGTCGACCTGTACGTCGGCGGTGCCGAGCACGCCGTGCTGCACCTGCTGTACGCCCGCTTCTGGTCCAAGATCCTCTTCGACCTGGGGCACATCTCCTCGGCCGAGCCGTTCCACAAGCTCTACAACCAGGGCATGATCCAGGCGTACGTCTACCGCGACGCCCGCGGCATCGCCGTCCCCGCCACCGAGGTGGAGGAGCGCGGCGGCGCGTACTACTACCAGGGCGAGAAGGTCAGCCGGCTCCTCGGCAAGATGGGCAAGTCCCTGAAGAACGCCGTCACGCCGGACGAGATCTGCTCCGAGTACGGCGCCGACACCCTGCGCCTGTACGAGATGGCGATGGGCCCGCTGGACGTCTCCCGCCCGTGGGACACCCGCGCCGTCGTCGGCCAGTACCGACTGCTGCAGCGCCTGTGGCGCAACGTCGTCGACGAGGCCACCGGCGAGGTCACCGTCGTGGACGCCGAGACCGACGAGGCCACGCTGCGCGCCCTGCACAAGGCGATCGACGGCGTCGGCCAGGACCTGGCGAACCTGCGCTTCAACACCGCCATCGCCAAGATCACCGAGCTCAACAACCACGTGACCAAGCTGAGCGAGGTCCCGCGGTCCGTCGCCGAGGCCATGGTGCTGCTGATCGCGCCGCTGGCCCCGCACATCGCCGAGGAGCTGTGGCACAAGCTCGGCCGCTCCGGCTCCGTGGTGCACGCGGACTTCCCCGTCGCCGACCCTGCGTACCTGGTCGACGAGGCCGTGACCTGCGTCGTCCAGATCAAGGGCAAGGTCAAGGCGCGGCTGGAGGTCCCGCCGTCCATCTCCGACGAGGAGCTGGAGAAGGTGGCGCTGGGCGACCCGGCGGTCGTCGCGGCGCTGGGCGGCGCGGGCATCCGCAAGGTCATCGTGCGGGCGCCGAAGCTGGTGAACATCGTCCCGGCGTAAGGTTCGGTCCGGCCTACTGAGGGTTCTTCCCTACGGGCAGGTTGGGGGTTCGTTCGGAACCCCTGGCCTGCCCGTGCCGTTTACGGTGGAGACGTAGCAAAAAACCGTAGGGAAAGCTGTCGTCCCCACCCCCAGCCGAGGAGCGTCATGGAAGCCGTGGCCGTGATCGTCGTTCTGATCTTCGCGGTCCTCGTCGCACTCGGGGTGATCGCCACGGTCAGGACGGCCCGGGCGGTCAAGCGAGGAGTGGACCGCACCGTCGGCCAGGCGCGCCGCACGGTCGAGGACACCCGGCTGAAGGCCCGGCAGTTCGCCCAGCCGGGACCGGCCGGGGAGGTCGCCCAGCTGCGCCTGTCCCTGCGCACGTCGATGCGCGCCACGCAGGACGCCCTGCAGAGCGCCGCACCCGACGACGCCTCGCTGTCCGAGGCGCTCGCCCTCTTCCAGCGGCTCAGCGCCCACGGCCACGAGCTGGACGACGAGCTCAAGCGCCTGGAGAACGAGCCGGACAAGGCCCGCGTCGCGGCCTGCCTGCCCGAGCTCCGCGAGCGCACGGCCCGCGTCAAGGACTCGGCGGACTCCCTGCGCTTCGCCGCCCAGGACCGCGCCCGGCGCTTCGCCGAGGACGACCTGGAGACGCTGAGCGGCCAGATCCGCATGGAGGCGGGGGCGCTGCGGCACTGGAGCGACGAGCCGGTGACCGGAGGGGCGGTGG
>NZ_JBAMDC010000472.1:0-4554 GCF_036961605.1 Streptomyces sp. KLMMK | reverse complement strand
CGCTGCCGCCGCGGTGCCCGGCTTGTAGTCGGCGAAGAAGTCCCACCAGGCTCGGTCGACCGAGTTCGGGTCCTGGAGGTACTGCTGGTAGATCTCGTCGACGAGCCACTCATTGGGACCGAAGACGTCTGCAGGGCTCTTGCCCTGCCCGTCTTGGTCGGTCGAGATGCTCGAGGTGTTGGGGGACTGTGGCGACACGGCGGCAACCGCCCTCTTCCGCTTCACAAGGTGATGGACAGCGGGAATAAAGGCTACGCCTGTCTGCACGGTTGATGCAGGCCACCCGGGCCAGCAGTCGCGCAAGTCACATTCGCTCCGGGGTTTCGGGGCATGACTTGGCGGGAAACACACGGGGTTCTGCTGGTCCCAAGGGTCTCAGGGTTCGCTCAAGCGCGCCCCACACTCCCTCGAATGTGTGCCTCCGCCACCGACCATACGTCAAACGTGATCGCGCGGTACGCCCGGAAGAGTGACCTGAATGCGGCACCCATGAGGGGATTCGGCCACGCCGATGCTCCCGCCGTGCAGATCCACCGCCCAGCGGGCGATGGCCAGCCCCAGCCCCGTGCCGCCGTCCGTGCCCGGGCCCTGCTGCCCGGAGCCGCCCCGGTTGAACCGCTCGAAGACCCGGTGCCGCTCCGCCTCGGGGATGCCCGGGCCCTCGTCCAGCACCTCCAGGGCCAGCGACTGCGGCCCCTCGCCCCGGCGCGCCCGCACCGTGACCCGCCCGTGCGGGGGGCTGTGCTTGACCGCGTTGTCCACGAGGTTCGCCACCACCTGGTGCAGCCGCTCCGCGTCCGCGTGGGCCGTCAGCTCCGGCGGGGACACGTCCAGGTGCAGGTGCACGTCCTTGCGGGCGTGCGGAGAGGAGCCGGAGCCGTTGGCCATGCTCGCCTCCTTCAGGACGCCCGCCAGGTACGGCCACACCTCGAAGCGCCGCGCGTGCAGCGGTACGACCCCGTTGTCGAGCCGGGACAGGTCCAGCAGCTGCTCCACCAGGCGGCCGAGCCGCTCGGTCTGGCGCAGCGCCGTCCGCATCGTCTCCGGATCCGCGGCCGACACCCCGTCCACCACGTTCTCCAGGACCGCCCGCAGGCCCGCGATCGGGGTCCGCAGCTCGTGCGAGACGTTGGCGACGAGCTCCTTGCGGTGGGTGTCCACCGCCTCCAGGTCGGCCGCCATCCGGTTGAAGGCGTTCGCCAGGTGCCCGAACTCGTCCCGCCGCCCGGCGCCCACCCGGCGCGTGTAGTCGCCCTGCGCCATCGCCCGGGTGACCTCGGTCATCTCGTCCAGCGGCGCGGTCAGGCCCTGCGCCACGAACTGCGTTATCAGCAGCGAGGCGATGATCGAGAAGACGGTGATCACCCGGAGCTCGGTCGCCGAGTGGATCGCGACGAAGACCAGGAAGGTCGTTATCACCACCGAGCCGATGACGAGGGCGCCCAGCGCCGCCTTCACCGACCGGTAGGGGTCCAGCGGGCGCAGCGCCTCCCAGACGCGGCCCCCCAGGCCGGCCGGCACCGCCGCGCCCCTGCTCCGCCCGTCCTCGCGGGCCCGCCTGCCCTGGCCCGTGCCCCGTGCCACGCCCTGGCCGGTGCCGCCCCCGGGGCCGGCCGTGCCGCCGGTCATGCCGCCGGGGTCTCCAGTGCATAGCCGACGCCGTGCACCGTACGGATCCGCTCCGCGCCGATCTTCCGGCGGAGCGCCTTGATGTGGCTGTCGACCGTGCGGGTGCCCGAGGCGTCGGCCCAGTCCCACACCTCCGCGAGCAGCTGCTCTCGGGAGAGGACGGCGCGCGGCGTGTTCGCCAGGCAGACCAGCAGGTCGAACTCGGTCGGCGTCAGGTGCACGTCGGCGCCTCTGACCCGCACCCGGCGCTGCGCGTGGTCGATCTCCAGCTCGCCCAGGCGCAGGATGCCGCTGCGCGGGGTGTGCGCGGCGAGGGCCGCCCGCTCCACGCGCCGCAGCAGCACGTGCACCCGGGCCGCCAGCTCGCGCATCGAGAACGGCTTGGTCATGTAGTCGTCGGCGCCGACGCCGAGGCCGACCAGCATGTCCGTCTCGTCGTCACGCGCGGTGAGCATCAGGACGGGCACCGGGCGCTGCGCCTGCACCCGCCGGCACACCTCCAGCCCGTCGAAGCCCGGCAGCATCACGTCGAGCACGAGCAGGTCGGGCTGCCACGCCTCCGCGGTGTCGACGGCCGCCGGCCCGTCGCCCGCGGTGCGGACCTGGAAGCCCTCGGCCCGCAGCCGCGCCGCGATGGCGTCGACGATGGTCCGGTCGTCCTCGACCACCAGCACCCGGCGCTGCGCCCCGGCGGAGGCTGCGGCGCCGTTCGGGCCGATGTGTGTCTGCTCCATGCGCGCCCCGCCCCTAGCGTCTTTCCGTCGCGTCGTTCTCTGCCGGCTCTTCAGCTGTGGCAAGCAGGGTACGGGCAGGTGGCGGGCGACGGCTACGCGGCACGTTGCCCGAGGTGCACTACGTCCGGTACGCCCCGGGCAACCGCGATCTCTTCGGTCCGTACCCCTTCGAAACC
The DNA here is from genome assembly GCF_036961605.1 of Streptomyces sp. KLMMK. Lineage (NCBI taxonomy): Bacteria > Bacillati > Actinomycetota > Actinomycetes > Kitasatosporales > Streptomycetaceae > Streptomyces > Streptomyces sp. KLMMK. The sequence continues at coordinate 2,015 of NZ_JBAMDC010000472.1, read as the reverse complement.
GGCATTCCGGAGGGCTCCCTCGAATTCGGCCGAAGGCCGGGCCGACCATACGGCGAGCACACCGCCGGGCGTCAGGCGCTCGCGGCAGCCCGCCAGGCCGGCGGGGGAGTAGAGGCCGCCGTTGTCGTCCGTGACGGTCCAGCCGGGGCCGTTGTCGATGTCCAGGCACAGGGCGTCGTAGCGCACGGGGGCGGTGCGCAGGTGGTGCAGCAGGTCGCCCTCGGCGACCTCGGTGCGCGGATCGGCCAGCGCCCGCTCCGAGACGGCGCCCAGCGGCCCGGCCCGGTGCCAGTCGATCACCGCCCGCTCCCGCTCGACGACCGTGATCCGGCCCCACCGGGGCTCCTCCGCGGCCCGGGCGAGGGAGAAGCCGACGCCGAGCCCGCCGATGAGGACGGACGGCCCCGGGCGGTCCGCGGGGAGGGCGGCCAGCGCGGCGTCCACCAGCAGCCGCTCCGAGCGCCCGTCGGAGGTGTCCATCAGGAAGCAGCCGTTCGCGATGATCTCGTGGACCGCGCCGTCCCCGGCGCCCCGGCGGCGCAGGACGACCTCGCCGTACGGGCCCTCGCGGCGGTCCAGGGTGACGGGCCCCGGCCCCCCTCCGCTGCCGTACGGGTCGCGCTGGAGGGTGGTCATCGGTGGCCTCCGTGTCGGTCGGTACTCGGCGGACGCGGCAGGCGGGTGCGGGGTTGAGGGCCGTGACAGGAGTCACGGTCTGTGGTTGATTCGCCTGCCCTCGATGGACCTTAATGTCGGAGGGAGCCGGAGCGGGACCGCTTTTCGCTCCGCCGGGTGCCGTGAGGTTCCCCGCGAGGAAGGGGCTGGGCCGAGTGAGTGTGGTGGATCCCGGCGGCGAACCCCTGCGGCGCCGGCGGCGAGCTCTCCGGGCCCCTTCGCCCGGCCGGATCCTGCGGGCGCTGCCCACCCCCCTCGGCACGCCGTTCACGTTCTCCTACGGCCTGATCCTGCTGGCCACCGCGCTCTACACGCACTACGGCGACGAGGCCACGGTCAACGTGCTCCTGCGCGAGTCCAGCACCGACGCCGCGCACCTGGCCGAACAGCCGCTCGTCGTCCTGCTGGCGAGCGCCCTGTGGATAGCCGGCGGCCTGTACTCCCTGCACGGGGTCCTCTTCGTCCTCGTCGTCTCCGCGCTGGAGCGCCGGGTCGGCGGGGCCCGCGCCGCCGGTGTCTTCCTCCTCGGGCACGTGCTGGCCACCCTCGCCACCGAGCTGCCCGTGGCGGGCGCCGTGGCCGCGGGGCGGCTGCCCGAGGCCTCGCTGCACCGCCTCGACTACGGCATCAGCTTCGGCGTGATGGCCTGCACGGGTGCGCTCGCCGGGCTGCTGGGGCGGCGCGGGAAGCGGACGGTCCTGGGCCTCTCCTTCCTCATGTGCGCCCAGGACCTCGTCGAGTTCGCCGATCCCCTCGCCAGCTGGGGCCACCCCATAGCCCTGCTCACCGGCACGGCCTGCTGGGGCCTGCTGCGCGACAAGGGGCCGGCGGCCGGGTCAGCTGCGGACGGTGCCGTCCCAGGCCCACTGCGCGCGCCGCGGGAGGCCGGGCAGGGCGGCCCGGCCGGTGCACCACAGCAGCGTCTCGGCGGGGGCGCGGCCGGCCGGGGCGTCCGGGAAGAGACGTTCGACGGCGGGCGCGCACAGCCAGTCGGGCAGGTTGTGGCCGCCGGGGAAGGCGGGGGCGAGCCCGAGGCCGCGCGCGATGTCGTCCGTATGGAGTACGAGCTCCGTCACGCCCATGGCGGCGAAGCCGGGCGCGTCGGAGTGCCCCCACGGGTGCCAGGCGCGATCCCCCTCCCGCGCGCCGCGGACGGTCGCGGCGAGCAGCGCCGCAGCGATGCGGATGCCCTCCAGGCGGGCCGGTAGCGGGGCCCCGGGGTCGAGCGAGGCGAACAGGGCGATGTAGCGGTCGGCGGGCCGGGCCGTGAGCAGGCCCGCGTAGCCGACGAGGCCGAGCGCGAGGTGGTCGAGCGTCGCGGCCGCGGACCACTCCAGGCC
>NZ_JBAMDC010000471.1:0-4595 GCF_036961605.1 Streptomyces sp. KLMMK | reverse complement strand
GATGCCGCGGCCCGCGCCGGTGACGAGGGCGGCGTAGCCGCCGAAGCGTTGCAGAGGCTGCACGGGCTGCATGGGTGGATACCGTAGGCACCCGCCGCCCGGAGGAGAAGAGGGCGGACCGACCGGGAACAGCCCGCGCCCGGCGCGAGGACGGACCGCGCCGTCCCGGCCGGTCGCCGTCGCGGCGGAAGAAGGCCGCCCGGCCCGGCGCCGATGGCGAACGGGCCTCCCCCGGGAGCGGCCGGGCCCGGCAGGGGTACCCCTCGGTTTTACGGGGCGAGCACCTTCGCGAGCGCTCGCACCAGGGCCTGGGCCCGGGGGTCCGCCGTGACGTTCTTCTGCATGCCGTTGGTGACGTAGCCGAAGGACACCGCCGATTCCGGGTCCGCGAAGGCCAGGGAGCCGCCGCGGCCCGGGTGGCCGAAGGAGCCGGGGGCCAGCAGGGGCGAGGACGGGCCGTGGAGCATGTAGCCCAGGCCGAAGCGGGTGTTCACGACCAGCACCCGGTCCGGGCCGGCCGACTCCTCCGTGCGGGCCAGCGTCAGCGTCGCCGGTGCGAAGAGCCGCCGTACGCCGTCCACGTCCCCGATCAGGGACGCGTAGAAGCGGGCGAGCGCGTCCGCCGTCGCGATGCCCGCCGAGGCGGGCAGTTCGGCGGCGCGGTACGCCGGGTCGTTCTCGTCCGCCGCCGGGGATATCGCCGCGAAGGCGCGCCGCGTCAGGGACTCCGGGTCGCGGTAGGCGTCCGTGACGGACTGCTTCGGGCGCACCCGCAGGCCGGCCGACGACGGGGCCGCCGGCGCCTCGATGTCCGCGATGCGCCCGACCCGGCCCGCCCGCTGCTCGGACTCCGGCAGGCCCAGCCACAGGTCCAGGCCCAGCGGCCCGGCCACCTCCTGGGCGATCCAGCGGCCTATCGAACGCCCGGTGATGCGCTCGACCAGCTCGCCGAGCAGCCAGCTGTACGTCTGCGCGTGGTAGCCGTGCGCCGTGCCGGGCTCCCACGCCGGGGCCTGGGCGGCCAGCGCCGCGGGGCCGCTGACGCCGTCGACGGCCTGGGCCGGGGTGAGGGGCACGTCGAGCGCGGGCAGGCCGGCGCGGTGCGACAGCAGGTGCCGGACGAGGACCCGCTCCTTGCCGGCCGCCTTGAACTCGGGCCAGTACGTGCCGACGGGCGCGTCCAGGTCCACCTGTCCGCGCTGGTGCAGGAGCAGCAGGACCGCCGCGGCCACGCCCTTCGTGGCGGAGCGGACGATCTGCGCGGTGCCGCGCCGCCACGGCTCCTCGCCGCCGTCGGCGTCCCGGACGCCGCCCCACAGGTCGACGACCTTGCGCCCGTCGCGGTAGACGGCGACGGCCGCACCCCGTTCGCCGCGCCGGGCGAAGTTCTCCGCGAAGGCGTCCCGGACCGGTTCGAAACCGTCCGCCACCGTGCCCTGGACGTCCACCACTGTTGCCTGCTCCTGTGCCGATTGCTGCAAATTCCTCCACCATGGTGCAACGCGTTCGTCAATGCGCGTAGACCGGGGGTGGAGGACCCGTCACCTTCCGGCGCCCCGGACGGCCGCGTCCGGCCCCGCAGGCCGTGCCGTGCGCGGGTCGAAGCCGAACGGCAGCTCCAGGCGGTGCGCGCGCATGAGGCCCTCGTCACACAGGAGATCGCGGGTCGGGCCGTCCGCCGCGATGACGCCCTCGCTGAGGACGACGGACCGCTCGCACAGCTCCAGGGCGTACGGCAGGTCGTGCGTGACCATGAGCACCGTCACGTCGAGGGAGCGCAGGACGTCCGCGAGCTCGCGGCGCGAGGCCGGGTCGAGGTTGGACGAGGGCTCGTCCAGGACGAGGATCTCGGGCTCCATCGCCAGGACGGTCGCCACGGCCACGCGCCGCCGCTGGCCGAAGGACAGGTGGTGCGGCGGGCGGTCCGCGAAGCCGGCCATGCCGACGCGCGCCAGGGCCTTCTCCACGCACGCCGCCAGCTCTGCGCCCCGCAGGCCAGCCGCCGCCGGGCCGAAGGCGACGTCCTCGCGGACGGTCGGCATGAACAGCTGGTCGTCGGGGTCCTGGAAGACGATGCCGACGCGGCGGCGGATCTCGGCGAGGTTCCGCTTCTCGACGGGCAGGCCGGCGACGCTGACGCGGCCGAGCCCTCCGCCGAGGATGCCGTTGAGGTGGAGGACGAGGGTGGTCTTGCCGGCGCCGTTCGGGCCGAGGAGGGCGACGCGCTCGCCGCGGGCGACCGCCAGGTCGACGCCGAAGAGGGCCTGGTGGCCGTCGGGATAGGCGTAGGCCAGGCCGGACACTTCGAGGGACGGGGCCGTGGTCATGGGAGGTCCTTCTGGTTCGGGGCGGGCGCCCGGGGCGGGGTGCGCGGGGGTGCGGTGGGGATGCGGTGGGGGCGCAGAGGGGGTGCGGAGCGGGTCAGCTGCCGGCGGTCCGGGGCAGGCCGCCCGTCACCGCCCACGCCGCCAGCGAGACCGCCAGCCCGGCCAGCGGGAGGGCCGCCGCGTACGCCCACTGCGCACGGGTCGCCGCGGCCTCGTCGGGCACCGGCATCGTCCCCGCGTACCCCCGGCTGACCATCGCCAGATGGACCCGCTCCCCGCGCTCGTACGAGCGGATGAACAACGCGCCCGCGGACCGGGCCAGGACGCCCCAGTGGCGCACCCCGCGCGCCGTGAATCCGCGCGATTCGCGGGCGATGCGCATGCGGCGCATCTCGTCGGTGACCACGTCCCCGTAGCGGATCATGAAGGAGGCGATCTGGACCAGGAGCGGGGGCATGCGCAGGCGCTGCAGGCCCAGGAGGAGCGAGCGGAGCTCCGTCGTCGAGGCGAGCAGGACGGAGGCGGCCACGCCGAGCGTGCCCTTGGCCAGGACGTTCCAGGCGCCCCAGAGGCCGGGCTCGCTGAGCGACAGGCCGAGCACGTACGTCCGCTCCCCCGGCACGACGAACGGCATCAGCAGCGCGAACGCCACGAACGGGATCTCCACCAGCAGGCGGCGCAGCAGGAAACCGGCCGGGATACGGGCCGCCGCGGCCGCGGCGGCGACGAGCAGGGCGTGGAGGCCGAAGGCCCACACGGCCTCGCGCGGGGTCGCCACGACCGTGAGGACGAACGCGAGAACGGCGGCGATCTTGCAGTGCGGGGGGAGGGCGTGGACGGGGGAATGCGCGTGCCGGTAGAGCTTGTGCGCGTGACCGGCGCCCATCGTCAGGCGCTCCCGGCGGGCGGGGCGGCGCCGCGGCGGCGGCGCACGACCACGAAGACGGCGGTGCCGGCGGCCAGGGTCGCGCCGACGCCGATCACTCCGGCGAGCCCGCCGGAGATGCGCTCGTCGGCGACGTCCTTGACCTGGTAGTCGGCGAGGGGCGAATCCTTGGCGGCGTGCTCCTCGGCCTTGCTGTCGATGCCCTCGTCGTGCGCGACCTTTTCCAGCCCGTCGGGGCTGGAGGAGGCGTAGTAGCTGACGCCTCCGGCACAGACGAGCGCGACGGCAACGCCGGCGACCCACAGGCGGCGCGCGGAGCGGGGCGCTGACGCGCCCTTCGGCACTGCTGCCGGGCTCTCCGGTACGGTGGATTCGGCGGCGCCCATCGAATCCGCCGCAGCGGCGCCCAGCCCCTGACCGCCCGACCGGCGGTGCCCGCCTCCCTCAAGGCCGTCCGGCACCGCCGGACCGCGCCGCGGGGGCTGTTCGCCGTCGCGGCGGAGGGAAGATGCCGGGCCACCCGGCGCAGCGGATGCCTGCGAGGCCGCAGGCCCGGCCGCGCCGTTCGGCACGGCCAAGCCGCCCCGCCCGGGCTGTTCGCCGCCGCGGCGGGGAGAAGTCGCCGGCGCCGTGCGCAGTTCCAGGGGGCGGAGAGCGTCCCGCGCCGCGTGGATCAGGTCCGGGCGGACCGCTGCCACCGCGCTGACCGTCAGGGCCGTGATCGCGGCCTCGCCCAGGCCGATGAGGGTGTGGACGCCGACCATCGCGGTGAAGACCTTGCCGGTCGGCACGTCCGTCGTGCCGCCGACCGCGTAGATCAGGGTGAACGCGGCGGCCGCGGCCGGGACGGAGACGAGGGCGGCGGCGAAGGAGGCCGCGGTCAGGCTCGTGCGCCCCCGTGGCAGCAGCTTCACCAGGGCGCGGAACACCGCGTACGCCACGACGGTCGTCACCACGCCCATGACGCTGATGTTGACGCCGAGCGCGGTCAGCCCGCCGTCGGCGAAAAGGACGCCCTGCATGAGCAGGACGACGGATATGCAGAGCACGCCCGTGTACGGCCCGACGAGGATCGCGGCGAGCGCGCCACCGAGCAGGTGCCCGCTCGTGCCCGCCGCCACGGGGAAGTTCAGCATCTGGACGGCGAAGATGAACGCGGCGACGAGGCCCGCGAGCGGCGCGGCCTTGTCGTCGAGTTCGCGCCGGGCGCCGCGCAGGCTCACGGCGACGGCGCCGGCGGCGACCACGGCCGTGGCGGCCGAGACGGGCGCGTCGATGAATCCGTCCGGTACGTGCATGACGTCGCTCCTTCACACCACCGTGGCTGGAACCGCTCGATGATAGGGGCGTACTGCAAAGCTCTCGCAAGAGCTTGTGCAGTG
>NZ_JBAMDC010000470.1:0-4599 GCF_036961605.1 Streptomyces sp. KLMMK | reverse complement strand
TGAGGAAGGCGGGGTTGCCGCCGGGGACCATGCCGAGCTCGCGGGCGCGGCGCTCCAGGGCGTCCGGGGCGGCGAGCTGGTCGACCTCCTGCTGCAGGGCCTGCTGCTCGTCGGTGAGCTCGGTGGTCTTGCGCTGGAGGCGGGAGAGTTCGAAGGAGCCCTGGTTGAGGGCGGAGTTGAGCAGCAGGAGGGAGATCAGGCCGGAGCCGAGCAGCACGACCACCAGCAGGACGAAGGGGGTGCGCTTGGCTCCGGCCTGCCCGCCCAGGAGGCGGCCCAGCCGGAGGCCCCGGCGGGCGGCCGGGGTCACGGGATGTCCTCGCGGATGCGCTCGGCTCCGCGCAGCCGGGCGGGGGCGGCGCGCCGGTTCTCGGCGACCTCTTCCTCGGTGGGCAGTTCGGCGCCGCGGGTGAGGAGCTTCAGGCGGGGCTGGTAGCGCTCGGGGACAACGGGCAGGCCGGGGGGCGCGGTGGTGGCGGCGCCGGCCGCGAAGACCTGCTTGACGATGCGGTCCTCCAGGGACTGGTAGGACAGCACGGCGATGCGGCCGCCGACGGCGAGCGCGGCGACGGCGGCGGGGATGGCCGCCTCGACGCTGGCCAGCTCGGCATTGACCTCGATGCGCAGGGCCTGGAAGGTGCGCTTGGCGGGGTTGCCGCCGTGCCGCTTGGCGGCCTGCGGCAGGGCCTCGCGGATGACGTCGACGAGGCGGGCGCTGTTGGTGAAGGGCTCCTTGGCGCGCTCGCGGACGACGGCCTCGACGATCCTGCGGGCCTGCTTCTCCTCGCCGTAGGCGCGCAGGATGCGCACCAGGTCGCCGGGGGCGTACGTGTTGAGGACCTCGGCCGCGCTGATGCCCGTCGTCTGGTCCATGCGCATGTCCAGCGGGGCGTCCTGCGCGTAGGCGAAGCCGCGGTCGGCCTCGTCCAGCTGCATGGAGGAGACGCCCAGGTCGAAGAGGATGCCCTGGACCTTGGGGATGCCGAGCCGCTCCAGCACCTCGGGCAGCTCGTGGTAGACGGCGCGCACCAGGGTGGCGCGCTCGCCGAAGGGGGCGAGGCGCCCGCCCGCGAGGTCGAGGGCGGTGGGGTCGCGGTCGAGGGCGACGAGCCGGGCCTCGGGGAAGGTCTTGAGCAGCGCCTCGCTGTGCCCGCCGGCGCCCAGGGTGCAGTCGACGACGACGGCGCCGGGCTCGGTGAGAGCGGGAGCGAGCATGTCCAGGCAGCGCTGGAGCATGACGGGGACGTGTCGCGCGTTGCTGCTCATGCGCCCTTCTGAGTTAGGGGTACCCGGGACGCGCACAAGCGTCCGTATCCCCGGGTCCCCACCCGCTCCAAGGGGAAGCGGCCTGCCCGGCACCGGGGAAGGGGCGCCGGACGACCGGGGAGCGGGAGGAGGCCGAGGGGTACGTCCGCGTCGCGCGCATGCGGGTTTTTTCGGTGTCCAGGGGGAGCATCGGGCCTCCCACTTCGCGTCACTTTAGTCCACTCGTCCCCCCGGTCAATCAACCGGCCAGCGCGTCCCGCGGCGGGCGCGGCGCGGGGGGCCCGCCGGCACAAATGGCGGGAAGCATTCCGTTCACCCGGACGGCCGCAGGGCCGCAACCCCTGTGGCATACCTCACAGAGGCCCCTGTGGGCGGAGATTTGTGGCGGGCGTAACGGGCCTGGGGGCGCTGCGCCGACTACCGTCGTTCATATGTCGATATCCGCGTCCCAGCCGGCGCCCCAGAGCTCCGACAGCGCCCGGCAGCCGACGGTCACGGACCGTCTGGTTCAGGCCAACACCGAATACGCCTCCCACTTCTCCGATCCGGGCATGGACGCACGCCCCGTCCTGAAGGTCGCCGTCGTCGCCTGCATGGACGCCCGGCTCGACCTTCACGCGGCGCTGGGCCTGCAGCTCGGCGACTGCCACACCATCCGCAACGCGGGCGGCGTCGTCACCGACGACATCATCCGCTCGCTGACCATCAGCCAGCGCGCGCTCGGCACCCGCTCCGTCGTCCTCATCCACCACACCGGCTGCGGTCTGCTGACCCTGACCGAGGACTTCCGCCACGAGATCGAGGCGGAGGTCGGACAGCGCCCGGCGTGGGCGGTGGAGGCGTTCAAGGACCTGGAGCAGGATGTCCGGCAGTCCATGCAGCGCGTACGGACCTCGCCGTTCCTGCCCCACACCGACGACGTCCGTGGCTTCATCTTCGATGTGACGACGGGTCTGCTGCGCGAGATCGACCCGCAGCACTGATTGTCCACAGGCGGTGACGCGGCGCCGCGCGGGCGGCCAGAATGCGGAGAGGACACTGCCCTCGTGTGACGAGCGGGGCGCGGTGTCCGTATTCGGGGGCGGGCCGGTTCGCGACCAGCGGACCGCAAGCCCGCAGGACGGGCCGAGGAGGGCCGGGTGACGACCTATGGCGAGCCGGGGAGCCTTGGGGGTCCCCCCACGCGGGCGGAGCCGAGCGCAGGGGGAGAGCCGACCACCACCGCGGAGCGGATCCGCCGGGCGGTGGAGGGCGTGATCGAGGGCAAGCCGGAGGTCGTGCGGCTCGCGCTGACGGTGCTCCTCGCCGAGGGGCACCTCCTCATCGAGGACGTGCCGGGCGTCGGCAAGACGATGCTCGCCAAGGCCCTGGCGCGCTCCGTCGACTGCTCGGTGCGCCGCATCCAGTTCACGCCCGACCTCCTCCCCTCGGACATCACGGGCGTGAGCGTCTTCGACCAGCAGCGGCGCGACTTCGAGTTCAAGCCGGGCGCGGTCTTCGCCCAGATCGTCATCGGCGACGAGATCAACCGCGCCTCGCCCAAGACCCAGTCGGCGCTGCTGGAGTCCATGGAGGAGCGCCAGGTCACCGTCGACGGGCACACCTACGAGCTGCCGAGCCCCTTCATGGTGGTGGCCACGCAGAATCCCGTCGAGATGGAGGGCACCTACCCGCTGCCCGAGGCCCAGCGCGACCGCTTCATGGCCCGGGTCTCCATGGGCTATCCCAGCCCCGAGGCCGAGCTGCGCATGCTGGACGTGCACGACGGCTCCCGCCAGGTCTCCCCGCTGGAGGACCTGCAGCCGGTGGCCCATGCCCACGAGGTCGTCAAGCTGATCGAAGGGGTCCGCTCGGTGCACGTGGCCGACTCCGTCCGGCGCTACGCGGTGGATCTCGTGACCGCCACCCGGCACCACCCCGACCTCCGGCTCGGGGCCTCCCCCCGGGCGACGCTCCACCTGGTGCGCGCGGCCAGGGCGGCGGCCGCCCTCGCGGGCCGCGAGTTCGCCCTGCCCGACGACGTCCAGGCGCTGGCCGTCCCCGTCCTCGCCCACCGGCTGCTGCCCACGGCCCAGGCCCAGCTGAGCGGGCGCACCGCCGAGCAGGCCGTCCTCGACCTCCTCCGGCGCACCCCCGTGCCCGACCCGTCGGCGCAGGCTGCCTGGCGGCAGGCCCGGAGGCTGTGATGGGCGCGGGGGACGGCGCGGATCCCGGGCGGGAGGGCGGTCCGTCCGCGGCGGGCGGCAGCCTGTGGGCGGCGCTGGGCGGGCTGACCACCCGCGGCCGCTCCTTCCTCGCGGCCGGCATCGCGGCCGCCTCCTGTTCCTACGTGCTCGGGCAGGCCGATCTGCTGCGGGTCGGGCTGTTACTGGCCGCGCTGCCCCTGCTCTGCGTGGCCGTGCTGCACCGCACCCGCCACCGCGTCGCGGGCAGCCGCCGCCTGACGCCGTCCCGGGTCCCCGCAGGCGCCGAGGCCCGCGTCCAGCTGCGGATCGACAGCGTCTCCCGGCTGCCCACCGGCCTGCTGATGCTCCAGGACCGGGTGCCCTACGTCCTGGGCTCGCGCCCCCGCTTCGTCCTCGACCGGATCGAGCCCGGCGGCCGGCGCGAGGTCTCCTACCGCGTCCGCTCCGATCTGCGCGGCCGCTATCCGCTCGGCCCGCTGCAGCTGCGGCTGACGGACCCCTTCGGCATGTGCGAGCTGACCCGCGGCTTCAGCGCGTACGACACGCTGACGGTCGTGCCGCACACCGAGCCGCTGCCCCCGGTGCGCCTGGGCGGCCCGGTCCCGGGCCACGGCGACGGCCTGCGGCGCTCCCCCGCCCTGACCGGCGAGGACGACGTCATCCCCCGCGGCTACCGGCACGGGGACGACCTGCGCCGCGTGCACTGGCGCTCCACCGCGCGCCACGGCGAGCTCATGGTGCGCCGCGAGGAGCAGCCCCGCCGGGCCCGCTGCACGGTGCTGCTGGACACGCGCCGCACCGCCCACGAGGGCAGGGGCCCCGGCTCGTCCTTCGAGTGGGCGGTCTCGGCGGCCGCCTCCGCCGCGCTGCATCTGCTGGGGCGAGGCTTCTCCGTGCGGCTGCTCACCGACACGGGGGCCGCGATCCCCGGCCCGGGCGCCCCCGGCGAGCTCGTTGGACTCCCCAACGAATCCGCGGACGCGGCGGGCCTGCTGCTGGAGAGCCTGGCGGCCGTGGAGCACTCGGAGGGCACCTGTCTCTCCCCAGCCCTCGGCTCCCTGCTCGGCGAGGGCGGGCTGCTCGTGGCGTTCTTCGGCGGCCTCGACGAGCAGCAGGCGGCCCTGGCGGCCCGGATGCGCGGGCGCGG